>NZ_JDWE01000006.1:0-172511 GCF_000685765.2 Frankia sp. BMG5.23 | reverse complement strand
CACACCTCATTTCCCCATTCCGGGGGCGCGGCATTGTCTATCGAATGGAGAACCTGTCAAGGGCACTACGTGAACGCCCTTGACAGAACCACCATTCGACAGTTTCTAAAAGCGCCCGGAACGGAGAAAAAAATGGTAGGGGAAGGAAAAGGCCCATCGGCTAGGAATGCCCGCGCGTGTAGTGGCGAGATAGAGCGTCAGCCGCCGCGCATGAGGGGCGCCGCACCAGGTACGGACGTGAGGAGTTGCCGAGCCTCACCCACCGCAACGGGCAGGGCACCCCGAGCGTTCCAGGATGCACACAACAGGCGAACAACCGTTCGGCGTGGTCCCCGGGGTGGCGCGGTCAGGTCGGAGAGGGAGCCCCGCCCGACCGCGTACCCACACGGAGCGTCGCGCGCCGCTCAGTCGCCGTAAAAAACGATCTCTGGCATGTCCGTGGCGTACCAGCCGCCATCCGCCGTGCGCTCCAGTGGCAACGACGTCGAGTCCACCCCGGATCGTGTCATCTCTCGCGGACCGCCACGGCCAGCACGCAGACGAGCCCCCGCGCCAGGAGCGACCACGTACACCGGTTCCGCCGCAGCGCCTCTCCTCAGTCGCGCCATCGGTCTACCGCCCGAACCGCGTAGCAGGCGACGCCGGGCTCTCCCACCCGGGCGTAGCCACGGTGGGGACGATGCCACGCTCCCAGTCGACCGGGCCGCCGCAGTCCGCCCACTCCTGAAGGTCAGCCCGTCCGGTCAACACCACACCCCGTTCCGCGGGAGCGTCCGAGCGTCCACCGCGAGACTGCGTGTTCCGCCGAGTCACCGGCCCGCACCCCACACCAGGAGCAGCGCGTCCACCCGCGACGTGCACAGCTCCACCCAGTCGACGGGCAGCGTCCCGAGCTGAAGCCGCTCCACCGCCGCAGCCACCCCCGCCACACCATGCAGCAGTGCAGCTGTTTCCAGGTGCTCCCGCACCTCACCCAGCGTCGCCATGTCCTCGGGAGTCGCGTACGACCCCGCCGCAAGAACCGCGATCATCTCGACACGCGACAGGTAGAGCGGAGTACCCAGCTTCCACGCCGACACCCCGACGTGATCGAACACGTCATCGGTCGGAGCCGACGACCCGACCCCCGCTACCACCGCAGAGATGTCCACTGTCAGTGACATTGTGCGTCCTCCCGGATCGACCCGGCACCACGCCGAGAACCGACACAGCCAGGAGCCACCCACCAAGGTCAGACGCTGTATGCTCAAAGAGCACTCGCAAGGTGCGTCTGGCCCGGTGTGGGGTGCCTCCCACCCGGGCCTTCTCCATGTCCAGAAGGCCCGGACGCCCGACGGGTTGCCTCCCGCCGTGGCGTAACTACAGAGTACCAGCATGCCTTAAGGCATGTCCACATGCCCTAGGGCATGGCCTCAAGATCTTTTGGTCGGTGGCGCTCGATATGCTCTAAGGCATGTCCACGCCGAGCCGCCCGCCGTATGCCCGGATCGCGGCATCGCTGCGAGACAAGATCGACACTGGCGAATACCCCCCGGGTACCCGACTCCCGCCGCACCGCGAGCTATCCCGGACGTTCAATGCAGCCCAGGAGACGATCCGGAGAGCGATTGCTCAGCTACAGAGTGAAGGTCTGGTAGAGACCCGTGGGCAGCACGGGACCTTCGTTCAGACCCGACCGTCGGTCCGCCGCATTGCGACCGACTTCTACCGGAGACGTCCGCAAGCATCTAACGAGTCGACGTCTCCGTTCGCACGTTCCGTCGCAGCGTCCGGCGGACGAGCGTCCTGGAACCACAAGACCACTCGTGAGACCGCAGACGAGCAGACCGCCGAGCGGCTCGCCATCCAGTCCAGCGACCCCGTGATCGTGACGCGATATCTCTACCTCTATGACGGGACGCCGATCCAGACCGCCACATCCTGGGAACCGGCCGCCCTCACCGCAGGCACGCCGATCGAGCTTCCCGAGGAAGGCGCGGCCATTGGCGTCGTGGCACGCTTCGACCTCATCGGCCACCGGATCGACTCCGTTGAGGAAGAGATCACGGCTCGCCCCCCAACCGCCGACGAAGTGACGACGCTTCAACTTCCGCCAGGTGTCTCCACCCTTGTGATGAAGCGCACCTACCGGGTTGGTGATACGCCGGTCGAGACGGCCGACATCGTCATGGCAGGGCACCGATCCGTGCTCTCCTACCGTCTCGCCGTGAACTGAGACGTTTGATGAACTGAGACGTTTGATCCAGGTGATCTAGGGCGCATCGTGCCAACTTTCCTTACTTGTTCCAGGTGATCTAGGGCGCATCGTGCCAACTTTCCTTACTTGTTCAAGGCGGGCCCTCCGGGCCCGCAGGCGCCCCCCGCGCCGCACCCGCCACGCCGAACGGGGCCCCAGTCGGTTCGCCGCGCGACACGGGGCCCCGCCTCCCTCCGGTCGGCACCCCGTGGCGCGTCGACCGCCGACCCCATTCCGCGTGTCGGAGCGTCGCAGATCGCCCGAGAACGAGCCATGATCAGAGTCAGCGGATCGTCAGCACAGCCGCCAGCACAGGCCATCACCAGCCGACACGAGACGGTCTAGAGCCCGCACCAGACGACACCTGAAGGCACCCAAAACGCCCATATAGCGTGAAAGCTCAGTGTTTGCAAGGCAGGGGTTAGGGGTTCGAGTCCCCTCGTCTCCACGCGCCGGCTTCGGCTGCTTGCCGATCTTTGATCGGCTGCGCCATCGGCCGTTATGCCTGCCCGGGGGGCGACCCCCGGACCCCCGAGTGTCGGGCTTCGCCCGACCTGGCGGGGGCTGGGTTGTTCGTTATGTAGCCACAGACGGACGGAGCATAATGATCTTGCCGGTTATGCTTCTGGATGAGCACCGCCACCTGGCTGGCCGATGGGCGGCGGGGCCGCGTCAGACGCGGAAGGGCCTCCTATCCGCCAGTCCCGGTGCTGGCGGGGCCGCCTCCTCGGTGCCCGGGGGCAGTCCTACCAGGTGTTCGGCCGTGTGTGGAGGCCGGACAACGCGGCCGACTCGACGAGCACGCGCCCTCACAGCATCGCGTCGGACCGGGACATCGCGGCGTGGACACAGGGGAGGGGACATAGGGGAGTGACGTGGGGATCGGAGTAACCGTTGCATAAGAGCGCCCGATAGCGGCGCTCATGCCGCCTCACCTTGCGGTGAGGCACTCCCGGTCTGACCGGCCGGAGCCGTNCCGGGTTCCCGTTTCCCAGCCGCCCGCCCCGCGGACGGGGTCTTACGGTCGGCTCCACGGGCGTTTACNGTCTCCGANGTACTGGCGGCGACGAGGTTGGACAGGTTGACCGCGGCGTTCAGGTCGCGGTCGCCTACCAGCCCGCAGGACTGGCAGGTGAACGTGAGTTCGGACAGTGTCAGGCTTGCGTGCGGCCGGGCGCACAGCGACGTCAGGATCTCGGTGACGTCGCGCACCAGGTCGTCGTCGACCTCGGCCGGGTCGACGACCAGCAGCCGCCGGCCCAGCGGGGCGAGCATGGCAGCGACGTCCGTGCCGGGGTGGGCGCGGCGGTGCCGGCCCACCCCGAGCTGTCGGGCTACTCGTAGGACAGGTTCGACTGCCCTTCGATCACGCGGCCAGCGATGTAGAGGTCTCCGTTGGAGTCCAGTATTGCGATGATCTTTTTCTGGTTGCCGTGGTGGGTCGTGAAGAAGATCTTGTCGGCTTCCTGGGAGGTGGAGTAGTTTGTGTTGACCGAGAGTTCGATGCTCACCGGTGAGCTGATGAGCACATCCTTCTTGGGCGAGTTCGGGTACTTCTGGTTCTGCCTCAACCTGATTCGGCCGTGGGTGTCGCCCTCATCCCAGTCCGTGGCCAATCCGAGATCAATTTCCGCCATGGTCTGCTCCATTCTGGCTTGCGCGGGAAACCTCTCCTGGCTGGAGTAGGTTCGTATGGTTTCGAGAAAAACCCGGCCATCGGCAAACAGGAGTTAGCAGGAGGCATCTCTGCGTGCGCCGGCCCGGAGAGAACACCGCACGTTCCGGCCGGAATTTTCTCGACTTCCGGCTGCGCTCCTGGCCAATTTTTCTACCCGATCGGACCAGTAAACGGGTGCGTGGAAGTCTCAATAGACAGGAACGATCGCTTCCTTGATCTCCGTATTCCCTGTTCCGGATGGGGCCGTTCAACCATCCGAGTCACAGGCATGAGGGCCACAACACCTCTCCCCCCCAGAGCTAGTGATGGAAGCGTACCTCGCGTACGTAGCGTCACATTCCGGAGGCGGTGGCGCACGGATATTACCTAAATGTATCAAACCAGTTAACCACTGTCCGCTTTTGGGTGGAGTCGAACCAGATTTCCTACCTGGAGCTGTGCCCGATCTCGGCGGGGATCGAGTGGTTCGAGTCGGGTACCTCGCGAATACCGGCCCACACGCTGTCTCGTGCCCTCGTGATGGCCACGTACATCTGTCGGCGTTCCAACTGGGTACGCTCGCGAAACGCGTCGGCCGACTCGGACGGCCGCCGCGGCTTCGGGAAGAGGTTGCGGTCGGGAATACAGACATGGGCGAAGTCGAGACTCTTGACCCGGTGGTACGTCCCGACCTTGACCGCCTCACAGCTGGTTCCGTCATACTCCTTGAGGGAAACCGCTGGAATGCCCCGCTCGGTGAGGACGCGCAGCCACCGTGCAGCCGCGGCGTTCGTCGGCACGAGCACCGCCATATCGCCGTAACGGACGTTCCGATTGTCATGGAACTCCACGAGGTGCTCGCAGAGCGCCGCATCCTGCGCCACGGTGCCCGACACCGTGACCTCGCGGATCTCGCCTCCCGGCCGGTCGACGTCGACCTCGCGCCGCCCGCGTTCCTGGACGCCGTCGAGGTCGTCGAAGCTGTCGTCGGCGACTACCGCCTGGGCGTAGCGCAGGATCTTCTCGCGATTACGGTAGTTTTTCCCGAGCACGGTGGAGCGTCCGACGACGGCGACGCCGGCCTCGGCGAGGGTGAAACCGCCGGGATAGATGGACTGCTGGCCATCGCCGACCACGAGCAGGCCGTCCGGCTTGTCGCCGACGAAGGCATGCAGCAGTTGCAGACCGACGCACGTAAGGTCCTGTACCTCGTCAACGATCACCGCGTCGTACCGGGTGTCGGAACTCTCGCGCACCAGGTCGCGAGCCAGGAGCAGCACGTCGTCGCGATCGAGGACGCCGCGCTCTGTCCGGAGCTGCTCGTACCGTTCGTACAGCTCCCACACCGCACGCCGGTGGGTCGGTTGCAAGGGAGTGCTGCGCCCGACGCGTGCCAGCTTGGCGTACTGCTCGAAGTCGGTCAGGCCTCGGCCCTTGACGACTGTCGCGATCTCGTCCTTCCAGTACCCGGGAGCCAGGCCGAGCCCGGGCAGAACCGAGAACTGCCCGACCTGCCCCCAGGCGCGCCAGAAACAGGTGTCGGCGGCCTCCTGCTGGTGCCGGTCTGCCAAGCCGTGTTCGCGAAGACAACGTGTGGCGACGGCGTGGACGGTGGCGAACTCGATCCGGTCGACGTGCTCGGGGGCCATCCGGGTCAGCAGTGCGCGGTAGACCGGCCCCAGCGTGCGCACCAGCGAGGTGAACAACACCCGTTCCCCGCGGGCGGCCAGATACTTGGCGCGGTGCAACGCGACGACCGTCTTGCCGGTACCGGCCGCGCCGCGGACGCGGGCCGGACCGGACCACTGCCGGCCGGCCAGGCGGGCCTGCGTCGGGTGCAGCCAGGTCATCCACGTCTCGATCGGCTCTCGGGCGGCGGCGTCGAGAAGTTCTTGCCACAGCTCCTCGCGGCTCAGCAGCGCATCCTGATCTGGTGGAACCGATTGCTCGGGCGGCGACAGCGGCTCGGAAGAAGTCGGACGCCCGGCCGGAGCTGGACAGTAGGCCTGAGTGGGCCGCTCGATAGCGGCTGGGCTTTCGGTCGCGGCCGTACCGTTCGAAGAGGGACCTGCCCGGCGCGCGACCGGACGGCGGACAGACCGTGAGGTCGGCGCCTTGGCGACCGTGACGGCGGTGACGGCGGCGGCGGTGGTGGTGGTGGTGGCGGCGGTGGCGCGGGGCATCGGCGGGCAACCGCGTGCCAGACGGTCCAGTAGTTGTTCAACGAGGTCCGGTGCCAGGCGTGCGCCACGACGCGCCAAGTCGCGGGTTAGGTCCTGCTCGCCGAGCACCGTCACCCGGTCGAGTTGTGCCCGGACGTTTTTCCGCCTGGCCAGAACCAGCAGCGGAACCACCTCGGTCGGTGGCAGACCTGCCTCTACCAGCACCTCCTCCACCGCTACGGTCTGATCCAGAAGTTTGCGGACATCGTCGTCCGCGTCGGCGTCGCCACGCCATAACCGGCCGCGTTCGACGGTGATCTCTCGCCAGTTCTTCACGTCTACCACGAAGACTCCGCCAGGCCCCACCACGATCACGTCGATGTTGGCCCGGCGGGTGCCTGGCCACCGTCGGTCCGGCAGCACGTGCCACCCTGCGTCGTCCATACCGACCAGCACTCGGACCACACTCTGCTCGGCCCGGCCACCGGCTTCCCAGCGCTGGCGGTGGCGGCGTAACTGCTTCAGCACGTCGGTCAGGTGCTGGATCTGTCGCTGGACTCCGTCGATCTCCATCCCGAGCAGGACAGCTTGACCGAGGGCCGACGGTTCTGGCAGCGGGTCGGCGTCTCGCGTCGACGAGGCGGTCGTCGGCGGATGGGCGGTCGACGTGCCGGCGGTCGACGCAGCGGTGGCGGGGATGCGCGCTGCCGGTCCATCCAAAAGCACGTTACTACTCCCTCACCTTATGTCACAGGTAAGAGTACGGTAATGAGCCATCGTTTGGCTACGTTTACGGGCGACGGTGGTCTGCAGGCCCTAGGGAAGAGTGGTTGTTCTTGGAAAGGTGAGTCCACTTTCGAACGCTGGTTCGAGCGTGCCGACTCGAACTCTTCGAACACCCTGGCCACGGCCGCTTTCGGCAGAGAACGATCACGTAAGTTCGCTCTAGACCGCCAGCACGATGGCGGCGCTGATGCCGCCGAGGCCGAGGGCGAAGGCCGCCTCGGGCAGCCCGCCGTCGCGCCGCCGGAAGAGGCGGTCGAGCGCCAGCCGCCCGGCACCGACCGCAGCCACCGTGATCGCGACCACCGCGACGCACAGCGGGTACTCCATGCCGCCGTCGGTTTCCCACAGTCCGTTCGGTGCGGTCACGATCATTGCGTTGATCATCACGCCGATCACGGCCGCGGCCGCCAACGGAGTCAGCAGGCCCACCGCCAGGCCGAGGCCGCCGAGGAACTCGGACGCGCCGGCCAGCCCGGCGAAGAAGGTGCCGGGATGGTAACCCAGCTGGGCGAATCCCTTGCCGGTCGCGGTGAGGCCGTGGCCGCCGAACAGGCCGAAGAGCTTCTGCGCGCCGTGCCCGGCGAGCAGTAGACCGAAGGTCATCCGGAGCAGCAGCAGCCCGAGGTCGGCTGCGGACACGGCCGTGCGGGACGGGCCCGTGCGGGACGGGCCCGTGCGGGACGGGCCCGTGCGGGACGGGCCCGTGCGGGAGGCGTCGGGCGGGGCGGGGGTGGCGGGTGCCAGGTGGAGGGATGCCCGGTGCCGCGTAGCGAGCAGTTTCATGTCGAAACCCTGATCCAGGCGAAAGCATACGGTGAAGCTTTGGTCACTACTGTGCCTGCCCGCTCTGCCGGGCCGGTACCACCGCGGTCCTCCCCACGCCCGTGGGGGTGATCCGACCGGGGGAAGCGCGCACCTGAGCGGATAGATGGCGATCATCGGCGTCCTGCCAAGGTGGAGCGGCCGGCGCTGCACTAGCCCGTCGTGGGCCTGGATCTGGCCGGTCCGTGGTTCGGGCGAGCCAGGCGTGGGTAGAGACTGAAAGTGGTCAGAAGAGGCACGCTGGGTGATGATCTGCATTCTTCTAGGGAGAAGAGAAGATTGTGACCCTACCCGCGCGACTCGGCGACCGTCCGGCGACGCTCATCCGGTGGCATCTGGGCCCGTCTACAACGGGCCGGCGGCGTCCGGCAGGCGGGCGTGTGTGGCGCCGGCTGGGCCGGGCAGCTGCCTGCTGCCAGGACGGAACAACCAGATGGCGAGCATGGAACGCCGGCGCCCTCGGCAGAACTGGTCCGATCTGTTGGGTCGGCCCAGGTCGCAGGCGCGGACGTCCGCGGCGGGGCTGCTCGGCCGGCGCGGGGCTGGGGCCAGGAGTCACTGCCCGGGGGCGAGTACCTTCCTGGAGGGGTAAGCATGGCCGACATCCGTAGCACGATCGTCCGGCGGCCGGTCACCGTGGAGCGGTCCACCACGGTTCGGGACGCGGCGGCGCAGATGGAACGGCAGGGCGTGGGCGCGCTCCTCGTCATGGAGAACGACCGCCTGGTCGGGATCGTCACCGACCGCGACATCGTGCTACGCGGCGTTGCCCGCGGTATCCCGACGGACAGCCGGATCGACGCCCTCATGACCACCGAGGTCATCACCGTACCGTCCGGCGTCGACCTCGAACGGGCCTACGAAATCTTCCGTGACCACGCGATCCGCCGGCTCCCGGTCGTCGACGGCCGCCGGCTCGTCGGCCTGCTGTCCGTCGACGATCTGCTCATCCGCACCGAGCACGAGATGGCCGAGCTGGTACACCCGCTCGCCGATGAGGTCTTTGCCCCCCACCGCGAGGCCCCACCGCTGGCTACCACCGGCGAGGAGCCCGTCGAGCCGGCGCTCGAACTGCCGCCCCGGCGTAGGGCGATGCGCGCCCATCCCGGCGACACCCTGGTTGTCCACCGTCCCACCGTCACGCAACCGGACCGCCTTGGGGAGATCCTTGAGGTGCGCTCGCCTGCCGGCGACCCACCGTTCACCGTCCGCTGGTCCGACACCGGGCACGTCAGCTTCGTCTACCCGGGACCGGACGCCGAGGTCCGCCACCCTCCCGAGGAGGCCCGCAGCGGCACCGGCTGAAAAGGACGACGGGTTCAACCCTGCATGCGTGACAAACACGCACCGTCAGGCTAATCATGCTACGGGATCGTGACGTTCCGCTGCGACCAGCCTGCCGGGAGGGCAGTGCAGCAGCCAGAAGCCGCCCTCCCGTACCCCGAGCTGGTCCGGGACCGGCCAGCACCAGCCGTCCAGGAGCCGTCGGATCAGGTCGGCAACGATGGTGCGCTGGCTACAGATCGCCGTCGGAGTCCCGGACGCCGCGAGCCCCATCAAGGTAGCGACCACCCTCGCCTCCGATCCGGGATAGCCGGTGTCCGCCAGCGCCGGCTCCGGTTCGACGGCGAGCCCGGCCGCGCGCGCGTACGGGGCGAGCGTGGCGGTGCAGCAGGGCAGGTCGGCGCTGATCAACAGGCGAATCCCCAGGCTGGTCAGCAGCGGCACCAGTGCGTTCGCCTGGGCCCGGCCGCGCTCATCGAGCGGGCGTAGCCGGTCAGGCCCGTCCCAGCGCCGATGGTGGGCGGCCCGAGCGTGGCGGATGACGACGAGTGCGGCCGTCGGCGCCGGCAGCCGACCCGCCGGCAGCCGACCAAACTCGGCGAGGACGTGGCGGTCGGTGTCGTAGCTGACCCGGCGCGCCGCATCCCCCTTCGCCAGCCAGGCAAGCCTGTCCACCTCCCGGGTGGGGACGAACGTGCCGGAATGGGCCTGCATCGCCCAGTACCGGACCGTCTTCACCGTCCTGCCGCCGTCCGTCAGGTAGCGGTACTCGCCGAGCGGGGGCCCGAGCCAGGCCCGGTAACCAGTCTCCTCCTCGACCTCCCGCAACGCACCGAGCAACGGATGTTCCCGCCGACGCAGCTTGCCCTTGGGCAGGGACCAGTCGTCGTACCGCGGCCGGTGCACGACCGCGATCTGCCGCCCGTCCCGCGTGGGCCGCCACAGCACCCCACCGGCGGCACCTACGACCCGTACCGGCCTATCCCAGGGATCAGCCGACGACTTCATGCCGTCCAGTCTTCGGCTCCAGCCGCCGCGGCGCCAGGACGACGGGCACATCCCCGCAAGACCCGGTCCCGCAAGCCTCGGTCGACAACCCGCCGCCGGCGGCGCGGATCGCGGTCGGGCCGTCCGCGGCGTCCATCGCTACCAGGGCGGGGATCCCCACCTGAAGCGCATGTTCCCCGACGGCACCCAGGGGTATGGAACTCGCCACAGAAGGTTACCGCTGTCCGGGGAGTGGAGGGTGAGGTGACGGACGCAGGTGTGGCCGAGCTCGTCGTCGAGCCGGCGGTGCTCGGGACGCTCGTTGACGTGCTGCGTGCACGCGGGTATCAGGTCGTCGGCCCGACGGTGCGGGATGGCGCGATCGTGTACGACAAGATCAGTAGCGCGGCGCAGCTCCCGGTGGGGTGGACCGATGTCCAGGAGGCGGGTCGTTACCGGCTCGAGCGTCGTCGCGACGCGGCGCTGTTCGGTTACGCGGTGGGGCCGCATTCGTGGAAGCAGAACCTGCTGCCGCCCCGGCTGCGCCTGCTGACGACCCGCCGCGACGGCGATGGCGGCTTCGGCGATGGCGGCTTCGGGGACGGCGGCTTCGGGGACGGCGGCTTCGAGGTGGCGGAGGAACCGCTACCGCGGGCAGCGGTGGCATTCCTCGGCGTCCGTTCCTGTGAGCTGCAGGCCATCGCGACCCAGGACCGGATCCTGCTCGGGGGGCGCCACGCCGACCGCGACTACGCTGCTCGCCGCAGCGATGTGTTCATCGTCGCGGTGAACTGCCACGAGCCGGGTGGGACCTGCTTCTGCGTGTCGATGAACACGGGCCCGGCGGTGCGGGAGGGCTACGACCTGGTCCTCAGCGAAGTCCTGGCCGGTGACCACCGGCTGCTCGTCGAGGCGGGCACCCCCCGGGGCGTCGAGATACTGGGCGAACTGGCGGGGCGCCCGGGCGAAGCCGCCGACCGGAGCGCGGCCCAGGCGGCCGTGGATGGGGCGGCCGACCGGATGGGACGCACCGTCGACGCGGCCGACCTGCGTGACCTGCTCGCGGACAACCTCGAACACCCACGGTGGGACGAGGTGGCGCAGCGGTGCCTGAGCTGCGGCAACTGCACGATGGTGTGCCCAACCTGCTTCTGCACCTCGGTGGAGGACGTCAGCGACCTCACCGGAAGTGAGGCGGAGCGCTGGCGCAGCTGGGAGTCCTGCTTCTCGCTGGACCACTCCTACCTCCACGGCGGCAACGTCCGTGCCTCCGGACGCTCCCGCTACCGCCAGTGGTTGACCCACAAGTTCGGCACCTGGCACGACCAGTTCGGAACGTCCGGATGCGTCGGCTGCGGACGGTGCATCACCTGGTGTCCCGTCGGCATCGACGTCACCGAGGAACTGACCGCCATTCGAGCGAACTCCGTGGCCGGCGATGACGTTGGTTGAGGCACCGCTCGGCGAGGTCGGCGTCTTCGCCGGTATGCACCCGGACCACCTCGCCCTCCTCGCCGGGTGCGCCCGGCACGCCATCTTCCACCCGGGCGACGTACTCCTGCGGGAAGGCGACCCGGCCGACACTCTCTACGTCATCCGGCACGGCACGGTCGCGATCGAAACCTTCGTCCAGACCCGGGGTCTGGTCCCCATCGAGACCGTCGGAGCCGGCAATGTGGTGGGCTGGTCCTGGCTGTTCCCGCCGTACCGGCTCCATTTCGACGCCCGTGCCCTCTCGCTGGTCCGCGCCACCGCCATCGACGGTGCCTGCCTACGCGAGAAGTTCTCCCAGGACCCGGCGCTGGGCTACGACGTGCTGTCCCACCTTGCGCAGGTGCTCATCGAGCGCCTGCAGGCCACCCGGTTGCGGCTGCTCGATGTCTACGCAAACCCGGGCCAGGGCTGACGGCCCGGCCGGGGAGATGACCCCTCGGCCGTTCCGGGTGACCCGCCGCCACCAGGAGACGGGTGACACGTGGACCCTGGAACTCGCGCCGCTCTCCGACGTTCCGATCATCGCCGCACCCGGCCAGTTCACCATGGTCTACGCTTTCGGCGTCGGCGAGGTCCCCCTGTCCGTGACGGGCTGCGACCCGGCGATGGGCGACGAATCCGTGGCGGGCGACGACTCCGTGACGGCTGGTACCGACAGCCCGCTTGTGCACACCGTCCGAGCGGTCGGCGCGGTGACGGAAGCGATCTGCGCGTCCCGCCCGGGCGACGTCCTCGGGGTGCGTGGCCCGTTCGGGCGAGGCTGGCCGGTAGGCGCCGCAGCCGGGCTGGACGTCGTCGTGGTCGCGGGCGGGCTCGGGCTGGCGCCGCTGCGGCCGGTCGTCCGGCAGATCCTGCGACGGCGCGCCGACTACGGCAACGTGGTCGTGCTCGTCGGCACCCGTATACCCGCGGACATCCTCTACCGCCGGGAACTGGCCGGTTGGCAGGACCGCACCGACCTCCAAGCCCTGGTGACCGTCGACGGTGCGCGGCCCGGATGGGACGGCCGGGTCGGCGTCGTCACCACCCTCCTCCCGCACGTGCGTTTCGATCCGGCCAGAACCGTCGCGTTCACCTGCGGACCCGAGATCATGATGCGGCTGACCGCACGGGCCCTGGTCGACGCCGGCGTACTCGCCGACCGCATCCACCTGTCCATGGAACGCAACATGCACTGCGGCCTCGGTCACTGCGGCCGCTGCCAGCTCGGCCCGCTGATGCTCTGTCTGGACGGACCGGTCTGCGGCTACGACCGCCTGGAACCGTTGCTCGCCGTCCGGGAGCTGTGATGCCGATGCCGATGCCGATGTCTACGCCGATGTCTACGCCGATGTCTACGTCGACGCCGACCAGCCCAGCCAGGCCCCGGCTCGCCGTCTGGAAGTTCGCCTCCTGCGACGGGTGCCAGCTCACCCTGCTCGACTGCGAAGATGAGCTGCTCTCGCTCGCCGGCGAGATCGACGTCTCCTACTTCCTGGAGGCATCCAGCGCGACCGTCGACGGTCCCTACGACCTCTCCCTCGTCGAGGGCTCGGTCACCACCGAACAGGACGTGGAACGCATCCACCAGGTCCGGGCCGCGTCCCGGCGTCTGGTCACAATAGGCGCCTGCGCGACCGCCGGCGGCATCCAGGCGCTCCGCAACTTCGCCGACGTCGGTGACTTCCTCGCGGCCGTCTACGCCACCCCGGCGTACGTCTCGACGTTGGCGACCTCCACCCCGATCTCCACGCACGTCCGGGTGGACTTCGAACTCCAGGGCTGCCCGATCAACCCTCGCCAGCTCCTCGAAGTCATCAGCGCGTTCCTCGCTCGCCGACGCCCGAACATCTCCTCGTCCTCCGTCTGCACCGAATGCAAACGGCGGGGGACGGTGTGCGTGATGGTCGCGCACGGCACGCCGTGCCTCGGCCCCGTCACGCATGCCGGATGCGGTGCGATCTGCCCGGCCTATCACCGCGGCTGTTACGGCTGTTTCGGCCCGATGGAGAGCCCCAACACCCCCGCGTTGATCCGCCAGCTACGGGTCCTCGGGATGAACGAGGACAACGTCGACCGAGTGTTCCGGACGTTCAACACCGCCGCGCCGGCATTCCGCGACGCCCCCGGCGAGGGTTCGGGAAGCGGTGAGACCGATGCGCGCGACTAGGACCATCGCACCTCCCCCACTCACCAGGGTCGAGGGCGAAGGAAGGCTGCTAATCAAGATCACCGACGGGCGGGTGGACGAGGCCCACCTGAAGATCTTCGAACCGCCGCGCTTCTTTGAGGCGTTCCTCCGCGGCCGGGCCTACACCGAGCCACCCGACATCACCGCCCGGATCTGCGGCATCTGCCCGGTCGCCTACCAGATGAGCGCGCTGGCGGCCATCGAACAAATCTGCGACGTCACGGTCACCGGCCCACCCGCCGCCCTACGGCGGCTCATCTACTGCGGTGAATGGATCGAGAGTCACGCACTACACGTCTTCCTGCTGCACCTGCCGGACTTCCTCGGCTACGACAGCGCACTGCATCTTGCCCAGGACCAGCCCGCCCTGGTCAAGCTGGGACTCACGCTGAAGAAGGCCGGCAACACGCTCATGACGGTCATCGGCGGCCGCGCGATCCACCCCGTCAACGCGCGGGTCGGCGGCTGGTACCGGGCACCACGCCGGCGTGACCTGACCGAGCTCGTCGGGCAACTGGAACAGGCGCGGGACATCGCCCGGGACACCGCCCGCTTCACCGCCGCCCTGGACTTCCCCGAAGACGAACTCCACCAGACCTTCGTCGCGCTCCACCAACCTGGCGAATACCCCGTTGAGCGCGGCCGGATCGCCTCCACCGCTGGCCTCGACATCGCCCCGGCCGACTACGACCGGCACTTCACCGAAGAACAGGTGCCCTGGTCGAACGCCCTGCACTCGACCCTGGCCGCGGGCGGCTCCTACCTCACCGGACCGCTGGCTCGCTTCGCGCTGGGCGCGGAGCGGCTGGCGCCCGCCGCCCGCGAGACCGCCGCCGAGATCGGCCTGCGCCCACCGGAGCGCAACCCCTACCGCAGCATCATCGTGCGCTGCATCGAGATGGTCCACGCCGCCGACGAGGCGCTGCGGATCATCGCGGACTACACCGAGCCCGACCCCTCCGCGCTGGAGGCCCCGCCCCGGGCGGGAACCGGATACGGGGTCACGGAGGCACCCCGCGGCCTGCTCTACCACCGCTACACGATCGACCACAACGGCACCATCCTCGACGCAAAGATCGTGCCACCAACCGCCCAGAACCAACGTCCGATCGAAGAAGACCTGCGCGGTGTGGTGGAACGCTTCATGAACCTGTCGGAGCCCGAACTCGCCCTGCGCTGCGAACGGGCCATCCGCAACTACGACCCCTGCATCTCATGTGCGACCCACTTCCTGACTCTCCACATCGAACACGGCTGACCGTCATCGGGATCGGCAATCCCTACCGACACGACGACGCCGTCGGCCTGGCAGTCGCGCGGCAGCTATGCTGCACGCTCCCAGCCGGCGTCGACGTACTCGAAGGCGCCGGCGAGCCGACAGGGCTGTTCGCCGCCTGGGAAGGGGCCGACGCCGTCTGGATCATCGACGCCGCCCATTCCGCGGCCCCGCCCGGAACTGTGCACCGCATACCGGCCAACGAGCGCACACTACCGGCGGATCTCGTCGGGCCATCGACCCACGCGCTCGGCCTCGCGGACACCATCGAGATCAGCCGAACACTCGGCTGGCTTCCCCGGCATCTCGTCATCTACGCAATCTGCGGCCATACCTTCTCCGCAGGCCTCGGACTTGACCCCGAGGTCGCGGCGGCGGCCCGAAACGTGGCCGCCGCCATCCGCGCCGAAACAGCGATCTATGCCGCCAGGGAACCTGACGATGCCGCCAGGGAACCCACGATCTCCGCTGACCGCCGCCAACCGCGGTAGCCGAAGGCCCGCGTTGGCGGTGGGGTTCGGTCACGGGACTTCGCGCGGCCCGGGGGCGGCGTTCATCAGCCACGTCACCGTGCGGCTGATGTCCGACAGGGACAGGATCCCGACGAGTCTGCCTTGATCCATCACCAGGACGCGGTGCTCGGCGCCGGGCTCCATGCGCGGCAGCAGATCCGCCAGCGGGTCGTCGGGACCCGCGATGGTGGTCCGCGACAGTGGCACCATCACCTCGCTTACCGTTACCGTGCCGCTCTTCTCCGGCGGCACCTGCTTGGCGCCGTCCAGGGTCACCAGCCCGACCGGGGCTCCGTTCTCGCCGGTCACCGGGAACGCCGAGTGCCGGTACCGGTACAGCGGGCCGGCCAGCAGGTCCGCGACGGTCAGGGCCGCGGGCACCGTGAGCGGTTTCGTCGTCATGGCGTCATGTACCGGGACGCCGGCGAGCACACCGCGCAACTGCGCCTGCCGTCCCTCGGCGGTGGCGGCCGCGATGAGGAACGAGCCGATCAGGGCCAGCCAGAGCCAGCCGAATCCGCCGCCTCTCATGAACACGAGGAGTCCCAGAACGACGAGCAGCCAGCCGAGGACGCGTCCGGCCGCGGTGGCCCCGGCGGTCGCCCGCAGCCGATCTCCCGTACGCCACCACAGGAAGGCGCGCAGCAGCCGCCCACCGTCGAGCGGAGCGGCGGGAAAGGCGTTGAAGACGGCGAGCAGCAGGTTGATGCCCGCCAGCCAGGCCACCACCTCGATCAGGAGTTCGGGCGCGGACGCCAGGGCGAGCAGCCAGGCGCCCAGCACGAAGAGCCCGCCCAGCAAGAGGCTGACGAGTGGGCCGACACCAGCGATCCGCAGCTCCGCTGCCGGGCTCGACGCCTCCGACTTCAGCCGGGCCACCCCGCCCAGCAGCCACAACACGATGTCGTCCACGGCCACCCCGTTGCGCTGGGCCACCACGGCGTGCGCCACCTCGTGGGCGAGCAGCGAGGCGAAGAAAACCACTGCGGCGGCAAGAGCCGCCACCCAGTACACCACCAGGGCATGGCCCGGGTAGGCCTGTGGGAGGCGGCCCTGCGCGAGGCCGAACGCGATGATGCCGAAGATGAGCAGCACGCTCCAGTGGACCCCGATCCGGACTCCAGCGATCCGTCCCACCACGAAGGTCGCCCGCACAGCGTCTCTCCCCTGTTCGAACGTGCCCCGGGACCAAGACCCGGCTCGACTCCGCGGTTAAGCGCGCAGCCGGCCCCGTCAGGCTGTCGCGAGGGCCACCTCCGTCGACTTGACCAGGGCGGTCACCGAGGAACCCGCGGCCAGAGCGAGGTCGGTCGCGGCGGCCAGGGTGATCGCCGCGGTGAGCACGCCGCCACCGTCGAGGGCGATGTGCACGACGGCCATGGCACCGCCGGTCTCCAGGCTGGATACCGTGCCGCGCAGCCGGTTACGGATGCTTAGACCGTCCACGCCGCCCGTGGCCAGCGCCACCTCGGTGGACTTGATCAGAATCTCGACGGTGGCCCCCACCGAGAGGCCGAGATCCTTGATCGCATCAAGGGTCACCGCGGCGGTGACGGTCTGCCCGCCGGAAAGATCGACGGTCACGGTGCTCATCACCGCACCTTCGGTGATGTCGGTGACGGTTCCGGTCAGTCGGTTGCGGATGCTCAGGCTCATCGGTCCACCTTGTCCTCTCGGGTGCCGCCAGGTGCCGTCAGTCAACTCCTACCCGTCCGTCCGTGCCGCGTACATTCCTCACCTGCAGAAGAGTCGTGCGGAACAGTCGTGCGGAAGGGTCCTGCGGACGAGTGATGTCCGACAGGCGGTCGCGCCTGATCGGTCCGTGCGGGTCGCACCGCCCGCGTCGGGGGGAGCGGGCAGTGCGGTGCCACCGGTTCGCCTACCCCGAACAGGTCGATGTCGACCACCGACCCCGAGAGTCCGGCCTCCCGCACGCAGGCGCCCCGCACCGACAGAACACTGCCTTGACACAACGGATAGGCAGGAAATGTCGCCAGAAGCTCTACTGTTATCCACTGTCATGTCAGACAACACACCTACCTCGCCGCCAGCATGGGCGCCAGGTCACCCGCGCCTGATCCACCCACGTCTGCGACCCAAAGAAATCCCGGCCTCCCTCGGCGGCAGCCCCGCCGATCATCCGACTGGCGTCCACCCCCGCAACAACAGATCATCGTCGTATGACATCGGGCAATCGTGCTGAAGCAACGAAAGCGCACAACATTAAACAACGGCAACTCTCGGCGGACCGTCCGAGCGGCTGCCCCGGGTAGCCGACCGGGTAGCCGAGCCGCGGAGAATCACGATGGCCGATGGCCGGCGGCCGATGGCAACGGCTGCCGACGGTGGAACCGGCGCCTAGGCCGGACTACCCCCAGACTAACCCCCGAGCCAACCTCCGGACTAACCCCGTAGGGGGCTTGCGGAGGGCCTCGTAGGGCTGTTTTCGCTGTACCCGGCTGTCCCCGTCATCCGTATTCCCGACACGCCTGCGGGGAACGGTGTTCAGGGAAGCCGAGAATGTTCCGGGCCATGGCCTACCTCCCGATGAGGGGGCCAGAAGGGGTACCCCCGCTTCCGGTGTCGGACTACCTCGTAGGGGTGCGCATCCCTCGCGCTGGAACCGCCGCTGGAGTGCTCCGGAACGGGCGTCGGTCAACGACGTTGAGGGGACCGTTCCTCCTCGGCACCGCGTTCATGGTCGGCCGGATGTCTGGATGTGCGGCTGGCTGTGCATTGTGATCGGTGCGGCGCGGTCGCCCGATCCGCTCGTCGCGCGGCGGTGGTATCACTGGACCGGTCCGACGAGACGGACTGACCTTCGATAAGCCGGACGAGAAGTGGTCGAGCGGTGATTGCCGTGCTAGCTGATACGCTTTCAACAGTTAGCGCCCGCCTGCTAGCTCGGCTGCCGGCTGGAGTTAGCGCAAGTGCGCGCTCACTCATCACTTGCTATAGCGGCACGCCTGCGCCGGTCGCGGCGCTTGGTCGGTTGGGGGCATGGTTGCGGTATGGAAAAAGGCTTCTCGGTTTCCTGCGGAGCCTTTCACGTACGCGTGGTGTCGGCGGCGTTGCGTCGCGCGACCATCGATCCGGGGTTCGGAGCGTTCCTGTGGGTGGTGCCGCGGACCCCCGTCAGCAGTCGTCGGCTCTCGGCCGGCGATCCGCGGCGGCCGACATCTCTCGGCTGATCGGGGTCAGCCAACCGGGACCTGCGTCGAAGCCCGTGACGGGGCCCGTGACGGGACCTGCGTCGAAGCCCGTGACGGGGCCCGTGACGGGACCTGCGTCGAAGCCCGTGACGGGGCCCGTGACGGGGCCTACGTCGAAGCCCGTGACGAGGCCCGTGACGCGGCCTACGTCGAAGCCTGTGACGCGGTCTGGGCCGAATCCTGCGGCTCCCAGCGGGTGCTCGGATACGCCCGACGCAGTTCGGGGGGCGACGCAGTTCGGGGGGCGACGTCGGCGGCGAACCACTCAAGCTGCTCGCGCTGCCAGTCCACCGGCAGTGAGTCGACGCCGATACCGGTGAGCTGCTGGCCGTACAGTTCCCGGTAGTGGTCATCGATAACAGTCGAACCACCGGATTGCCGGCGTCGAATCCCGCCCGCCTGCCTCCGTCGACGGGGCCGGCCGGAACAACCGGCACCGCGGCCTGACTCCACCCCTGACGCCACGGATACGGGACGCCGGACCGGGCGGCCACCGAAGGCATCCACGTCTGTTCCGGGCGCTCAATGCAAGTGCAGCGGCGTCCGGCGAATGCGAGTGCTCAACAACAATGCGGGGCGCCGGGTAAATACGGGGGCAGGCCGACAGCGCAGGTGCGTTCCGGCAAATGCAAGTGCGCTCCGCGAATGCGGGGGCCGTCCCGGCGATGCGGGATTCGATCGACGGTGCATTGTCTCATGGCGTTCAACGCCGAGCTCAACGGCGAGTTCAATGCCGAAGACGGCGGGCGGCGTTGGAAAACGCCGCCCGCCGTCCCGGTCCGTGCCGCCAACCATGACGGTCCGCCACGATATGGCCACTTCCACTGGGCGATGGCGTGGGCGGAGCGGGACAGCGCCGTCGCCACGATGACGCTTTGTCGCCGTCGTTCCCACGCCGTGGTTCGCGGCCATGATCAAACATAGGCGTGACGAACACGAAGCTGCCGGATTTCCCCCGGTTGACCTGGCGGTCCACCGCCTCCGGCAGCCACGACCAGACACCTCCGTCGCCGACCGTCAGGCCGGCGACGGAGGTGACGGCCACCGGTCGCTTAATGCAGCGGGCGCATGCAGTCCCGGCAGCGGTCGTTCAGAATCGAGAGGAGCTCGACAGCCTTGAGTGAGGCGTCGCGCACCTTCGCGATGTCCTGCGAGGAGTTCAGCCTGACCAGCGCGGATTCAGCTCCGTCGGAGGCGCCCTCCCGGACCGCCTCGACGATCTCTGCCGCCGGTGTGCCGAACTGGAAGAGCAGAACCTCTTTGTCCTGGTAGGACGGTAGTTCCGTGGGCAGGTGCCCGAGACCGATGCCGGCGAGGTTCCGGCTCAGGATCTGCCGCACGTTGGTACCCAATCGGCCATAGCCGCCGATCTCCCGCAGTGTCCCCATGTTGATCCGGAAGACACCGTTGTTGCCTACTACGGTCGCACGCAGGTCCTCCCACGTTCCCGGCGGGTCGGACGGCACGCCGACCATCTGCGTGTCCGTCATCTCTACCATCCCGACTGGCAACCCAAGTACTCCACGTATGCGCGAACCGACACGCCCAGCTCCTTCCGCTCTCCATAGGAAAGCACTGCGTGCTGCCAGGTCGGCGTCGCCCGGCGTCGCCCGGCGGAAAATAACTGTTATCCATAAGATAACCGACTCCTCGGGCGAGGTCCACTCACGACGGACCTTGTCGGTTTCGGAAAAGTTAATCCTGGTGATCGGGATCGCGCGGCGGTCGGGAAGCTGCCAACATGAATGTGAGTCATCTTGTTCATCCGCCGTGACCAGCATCGATAGCGCCGACATCTCTACGTAACATGGCAGGTACCTCGCTGAAACTCTTGTTCGAATGTTCCGATAACATCTCATCTGCACGGGGCGTTTGCTACTGTCATCTACATCGCGCCGACGGAGCTGGGGGATCCCCGTAATCGGGCGATCTTCCTGGCGTACCGTGTGCTCCGGACCACTTCGGCGGCGCGCCCGGGGCTATGTGGGCGGCGCCACGGGGGAAAGTTTCCAGGAAAATTTTAATTAAAGATTTTTCCTTGAGAATATCCTTCGAGGTATCTTTCGGGAGAAGCTTCCAGTCATCCCGACGGAATACCTGTTAACGCCGAAGTTACCGGGGCTTGCAGGGCTGAAATAAACGGCTCCTAGTGTTCTTCGTGTCGCCACCGGACAAACGAAGAACCACTGTTCGGGGGCGATCCCATGGCCTTCTGTTCTCGATCGACGGCTGGTGATGACAGTGCCCGGTCCCCGTTTTCCCAGCTCATCCGCGCCTACGGTCGAGCCGGCCGCGCCGGTCAGGTTTTGCGACACCACCCTGCGCGACGGCGAGCAGGCGCCTGGAGTGGCATTCACCGCAGCCGAGAAACTTGCCATCGCCGCTGCTCTGGACGCCATCGGCGTACACCAGATCGAGGCCGGAATACCTGCCATGGGACCCGCCGAACGGGATGTCCTGCGGGAGATCCTCGCGACGCAACCCCAGGCCGGCGTGGTGGCGTGGTGCCGGGCCGACCGCCGCGACATCGATGCCGCGGTGTCCTGCGGAATTGTCACCGCGCACCTCACCATTCCCGTCTCCGACCTGCATCTGAAGAGCAAGCTGGGCCGGGACCGGGGATGGGCGCGGCGCCGCATCCGCGACTGCGTCTTCGACGCGGCCGACCGCGGGCTGCGATTCAGCGTCGGCCTGGAGGACGCCTCCCGCGCGGACGACAACTTCGTCATCGAGCTGGCCGGCGAGCTGCGCGAGTGGGGCGCCACCCGGATCCGCTGGGCCGACACGGTCGGTCTGCTGGACCCGGTCAGCGCCTACACCCGGCTCGGCCGGCTGGTCCAGGCGGTCCCGGGGGAGTGGGAGATCCACGCCCACGACGACTTCGGTCTGGCGACCGCAAACACCCTCGCCGCGGTTCAGGCCGGATTCACCTGGGTTAGCACCACGGTGCTGGGTCTGGGGGAACGGGCCGGCAACGCCCCGCTCGAGGAGGTGGCGATGGCCCTGCGGCACCTGTTGAAGGTGCCGGTGGACTTGGACACCACCTCGTTCCGCAGGCTCGCGCGGATGGTGGCCCGGGCCGCCTGCCGCCCGCTGCCGGTAGGCAAGGCGGTGGTCGGTGAGTCGGTGTTCGCGCACGAGTCGGGGATCCACGTCCACGGCGTGCTGCGACACCCGTCGACCTACGAGCCGTTCGACCCCGCCGAAGTCGGCGGGCAACGGCGGCTCGCGTTCGGGAAGCATAGTGGCCGGGCCTCGGTGCGTTACGCGCTGGCCCAGTACGGCATCACCGCCGACGACAGCGAGATCGAGCCGCTGCTTGAGCGGGTCCGGACCACGGCGACCCAGACGAAGCGCGGCCTGCACGGCCGTGACTTCCAGGAGCTTCTCGGGCGGGCCGAAGTGCCGGCCCCCCGAGTGGAGGCCCCGCCGTCCTAGGCCGGGTCCGGCAGGACCCGGACCCGGCTGACAGACGCAACGGGGTAGATCAACAACTAACGGTTGTGCCGATGTCCCGGCCAAACCCGGCCGGCGGCACGACTCCAGCCCAGGGGCTCTCGCGGCCCGACCTGCCCGATCGGCGTGGTCGTGGCACCGGTGCCCCCTGCGCTGGGCAACCGTTCCGAGGAGGAACACCGCATGCGCCAGATCGCATTCTATGGCAAGGGTGGTATCGGCAAGTCCACCACCCAGCAGAACACCATGGCGGCGATGGCCGAGATGGGCAAGAAGGTCATGATCGTCGGCTGCGACCCCAAGGCCGACTCGACCCGGCTCATCCTGCATTCCAAGGCCCAGACCTCCGTCATCCAGCTGGCTGCCGAGAAGGGCTCGGTCGAGGACCTGGAGCTCGACGAGGTCCTGGTAGAGGGCCAGTGGGGCATCAAGTGCGTCGAGTCCGGTGGCCCGGAGCCCGGTGTGGGCTGTGCCGGCCGCGGTGTCATCACTTCCATCAGCTACCTGGAGGAGGCCGGCGCCTACGAGGACCTCGACTTCGTCACCTACGACGTCCTCGGTGACGTCGTCTGCGGCGGGTTCGCGATGCCGATCCGCCAGGGCAAGGCGCAGGAGATCTACATCGTCACCTCCGGCGAGATGATGGCGATGTACGCGGCGAACAACATCGCCCGAGGCATCCTCAAGTACGCGCACTCCGGTGGTGTCCGGCTCGGCGGGCTCATCTGCAACAGCCGCAACACCGACCGCGAGGACGAGCTGATCATTGAGCTCGCCCGCCGGCTCAACACCCAGATGATCCACTTCATCCCGCGCAACAACGTCGTGCAGCACGCCGAGCTGCGCCGGATGACGGTCATCGAGTACGACCCGAAGAACGAGCAGGCCGACCAGTACCGGCAGCTCGCCAAGAAGATCGTCGACAACGACATGAAGACCATCCCGACGCCGATCACCATGGACGAGCTCGAGGAGCTCCTCATCGAGTTCGGGATCATGGAGCAGGAGGACGAGAGCATCATCGGCAAGGCCGCCGCTGTCGCCTGACCCTGTCACCTGCTCCGACTCCGTCGAGGATGAGGTCCCGACCATGACGACGACGCCGGCACCTATCAAGGCCGAGACCGAGGCGATGATCGCCGAGGTGCTGTCTAACTACCCTGCGAAGACGGCCAAGTTCCGGGCCAAGCACCTCAAGGCCAACGACCCCGATGGGTCGAAGGAGTGCGAGGTCAAGTCCAACATCAAATCCCGCCCGGGGGTCATGACGATCCGCGGCTGCGCCTACGCCGGTTCCAAGGGTGTGGTGTGGGGCCCGGTCAAGGACATCGTCAACATCAGCCACGGCCCGGTCGGCTGTGGCCAGTACTCCTGGGCCACCCGGCGCAACTACGCCCGCGGCCCCTGGGGCGTGAATAACTTCGCCGCGATGCAGTTCACGACCGACTTCCAGGAGAAGGACATCGTCTTCGGCGGTGACCCGAAGCTGGAGACGGTCTGCGACGAGATCGTCGAGCTGTTCCCGCTGGCCAAGGGGATCTCGGTCCAGTCCGAGTGCCCGATCGGTCTGATCGGCGATGACATCGAGGCGGTTTCCCGCAAGGCCTCGAAGAAGCTCGAGCTGCCGGTCGTCCCGGTGCGCTGCGAGGGGTTCCGCGGGGTCAGCCAGTCCCTCGGCCACCACATCGCCAACGACGCGGTCCGCGACCACGTGCTGGGTACCGGCGGGAACACCTTCAAGCAGACGCCGTATGACGTCGCGCTCATCGGCGACTACAACATCGGCGGCGACGCCTGGGCCTCCCGGAAGATCCTGGAGGAGATGGGCCTGCGGGTCATCGCCCAGTGGTCCGGTGACGGCACGATCAACGAGATGGCCTCGACGCACCTGTCGAAGCTGAACTTGATCCACTGCTACCGGTCGATGAACTACATCTGCACGACCATGGAGGAGCGCTACGGCACTCCGTGGACCGAGTTCAACTTCTTCGGTCCTACCAAGATCGTCGATTCGATGCGGAAGATCGCGGCTTTCTTCGACGACGAGATCAAGCAGAAGACCGAGGCTGCGATCGCCCGCTACCAGGTCCGGTTCGACGAGATCACGAACGCCTTCCGGCCGCGCCTGGAAGGCAAGCGGGTCATGCTCGCGGTCGGCGGACTGCGGCCCCGGCACACCATCGGTGCCTACGAGGACCTCGGCATGGAGGTCGTCGGCACCGGCTACGAGTTCGCGCACAAGGACGACTACACCCGTACTTACCCCGCTCTCGCGGAGGGCGTGGTCCTCTACGACGACCCGACGGCCTTCGAGCTGGAGGAGTTCGCCAAGCGGCTCAAGCCGGACCTGATGGGCGCGGGCGTCAAGGAGAAGTACGTCTTCCACAAGATGGGCGTCCCCTTCCGCCAGATGCACTCCTGGGACTACTCCGGGCCATACCACGGCGTGGACGGCTTCGCGGTCTTCGCCCGTGACATGGACATCGCGATCAACAGCCCGACCTGGGACCTCATGGAGACCCCCTGGTCGAAGGCCGGAGAGGTGTTCTGACCGGCCGGTCCGGCCCCCGCCGGCGGTAGCCGGCAGTCATCAGCCACGGTAGAAGGGAGGATGTCCGGTGACGACGACTCCGGAAACAAACAGTTCCGTCCCGCTGCGGGTCCTCGACCACAGCGAGCTGTTCAAGGACGAGGTCTACCAGAAGCAGTTCGAGGGCAAGCGCGAGTTCGAGAACGGCAGCGACGCCGCCGAGGTCGCCCGGGTCCTGGAGTGGACCCGCGGCTGGGAGTACCGGGAGAAGAACTTCGCCCGGGAGGCGCTGACCGTCAACCCGGCCAAGGCGTGCCAGCCGCTCGGCGCGGTCCTGGCGGGCCTCGGCTTCGAGGGCACCATGCCCCTGGTGCACGGCTCGCAGGGCTGCGTCGCCTACTTCCGCAGCCACTTCGCCCGGCACTTCAAGGAGCCCGTCCCGGCGGCATCCTCGTCGATGACCGAAGACGCCGCCGTCTTCGGCGGGCTGAACAACCTGGTCGAGGCGCTCGAGAACGCGACCACCCTGTACAAGCCCAAGATGGTCGCGGTCAGCACCACCTGCATGGCCGAGGTGATCGGGGAGGACCTGTTCGCCTACATCGGCGCGGCGCGGGACAAGGGCGCGATCTCCGCCGACTACCCGGTGCCGTACGCGCACACGCCGAGCTTCGTGGGCTCGCACCTCACCGGCTACGACAGCATGCTCAAGGGCATCCTGGAGCTCCTGAGCAGGACAGCGGACGCCGACAAGGTCGAGTCCCCCGGGAAGCCCCGGCTGAACATCGTGCCCGGCTTCGAGACCTACGTCGGCAACCACCGCGAGTACCGCCGCATCCTCGAGCTGATGGGTGTCGACCCCCTGATCCTGGGCGACCACAGCAGCTCCCTGGACTCGCCGGCGACGGGTGAGTACGAGCTCTACCCAGGTGGTACCCCGCTCGCCGAGGCCGCCACGGCTCGGTTCAGCCGCGCTACCGTGATGCTTCAGGAGACCACCACCCGCAAGACGACGGAGTTCGTCCGGGACGGGTGGAAGCAGGAGACGGTGGTGCTCGAGACCCCTATCGGGGTGAAGAACACCGACCGCTTCCTGACTGAGGTGGCCCGCCTGGCGGAGGTCGAGATCCCGGCCGAGCTCACCGCCGAGCGTGGCCGCCTGGTGGACGCGCTCACCGACTCGCATGCCTATCTGCACGGCAAGCGGGTCGCCATCGCGGGTGACCCTGACCTCGTCATCGCGATGACCGGCTTCGCCCTCGAACTCGGGATGATCCCGGTCCACCTGCTGAGCACGAACGCCGACAACTCCTTCGCGCCCAGGCTGGAGAAGGTCCTCTCGACTAGCAAGTTCGGCGAGGCGGCGACCGTCTGGCCGGGCAAGGACCTCTGGCACCTGCGGTCGCTGGTCTTCACCGAGCCGGTCGACCTGCTCATTGGGAGCTCGTACCTGAAGTACATCTCCCGGGAGGCGAACGTGCCGCTGGTCCGGGTCGGTTTCCCGATCTTCGACCGGCACCACCTGCACCGCTTCCCGATCGTCGGCTACACCGGCGGTCTGCACCTGCTCACCCAGCTCGTCAACACGGTGCTCGACGAGTTGGACCGCACCAGCCCCGACCACAGCTTCGACGTCGTCCGCTGAGCGTCCGACCGGGCACAGCTGTGGCCGGTCCGGCTCCCGGCCGGATCTGAACGTGGTCGGCCGGCCGCACCCACCGCGCTCCCTGCGACCGGCCGACCACCCCGCCGTGGGGTCGATCGATCACCTCCCGGATCGATCGACCCCTCGCCCCCGTCTCACCTCTTTCAAGAACCGTGCCCGTAGAACCGCGTCCTTCCGAGGATGGCCCATGGCAGCCACAGAACGCGTCGCGCTGTTCACCGAACCGGCCTGTAACCACAACAACGCCAAGAGCACCAAGGCCCGCAAGGCGGGTTGTCCCAAACCCAAGCCCGGGGGCACTTCCGGAGGCTGCGCCTTCGACGGAGCCATGATCACCCTCGTCCCGATCGCCGACTGCGCTCATGTGGTCCACGGCCCGATCGGCTGCGCGGGCAACTCGTGGGACGGCCGAGGCAGCCTGTCGTCCGGGCCGGTGCTCTACCGGCACGGCTTCACCACCGACATGGCCGAGAACGACGTGGTGCTCGGGGGGGAACAGCGCCTGTTCGACACCATCCTGGAGGTCGTCGAGCGGCACTCGCCGCCAGCGGTCTTCGTCTATTCGACCTGCGTCACCGCGATGATCGGAGACGATCTCGACGCGGTGTGCGCGGCTGCCGCCGCCGAGTCCGGGGTGCCGGTGATCCCGATCCACTCGCCCGGGTTCGTCGGCAGCAAGAACCTCGGCAACCGGCTCGCCGGCCAGGCCCTGCTCGACCACGTGATCGGCACCGTTGAGCCGGAGCTCACCACCGACCGGGACGTCAACCTGATCGGTGAGTACAACATCGCCGGGGAGTTGTGGGACGTCCTGCCGCTGCTGTCCCGGCTGGGCCTTCGGGTGCAGGCGTGCATCAGCGGTGATGCCCGCTACCGTGACGTCGCCGCGGCCCATCGGGCCAGGGCGACGATGGTGGTCTGCTCGCGCGCGCTGCTCGGACTCGCCCGTGGCCTGCAGGAACGCTACGGGATCCCGTGGTTCGAGGGCAGCTTCTACGGCACCCGGGCGATGGGCGACACCCTGCGCGGCTTCGCCCGCCTGCTCGAGGACGACGAGCTCTCCCGCCGCACGGAGGAGCTCATCGCTGTCGAGGAGGCGGCCGTCGCCGTCGCACTTGAGCCGTACCGGCGCAGGCTCGCCGGGCGTAAGGCGGTGCTATACACCGGCGGGGTCAAGAGCTGGTCGATCGTGTCCGCGCTGCAGGACCTCGGCATCGAGGTGGTCGGCAGCGGCATTACCAAGAGCTCCGACGGCGACGTGGACAAGATCCGCGAGCTGCTCGGCGACGCAAAAATGATCAAAGAGGGCAGTCCGCGCGAGCTGCTGCGGGTCGCCGAACAGACCGGGGCGGACATCCTCGTCGCCGGCGGCCGCAACCAGTACACCGCGCTGAAGGGCCGGCTGCCGTTCCTCGATATCAACCAGGAGCGGCACATCCCTTACGCCGGCTACACCGGGATGGTCGAGCTCGCCCGGCGCCTCGACCTGGCGATCGCGAGCCCGGTCTGGGAGCAGGTCAGCCGGCCCGCTCCCTGGGACCTGGTCGGAGCCCGCTGATGGCCGAGATCGTGACCGGAGAGCGGCAGGCGACGATCGACCCGCTCAAGCACAGCCAGCCGCTCGGGGGTGCGCTGGTCTTCCTGGGCCTCGCCGGCTCGCTGCCGATCATGCATGGTGCGCAGGGGTGCGCGTCATTCGCCAAGGCCCTGCTCACCCGGCATTTCAACGAGCCGATCCCGCTGCAGACCACCGCGATCACCGAGGTGACCGCGGTCCTCGGCAGTGGTGAGGCGATGGTGGAGACGCTCGATGCCATCCGGAAGAAGCAGCGGCCGGAGATCATCGGCCTGCTCACCACGGGGGTCACCGAGGTCAGCGGCGAGGACGTCGGCGGCCAGCTGCGCAAGTACCTCTCGGCCTGGAACGAGACCGACTCGAGCGGGCCGGAGGCGGGCGCGAACGGCTCCGCCCCCGGCAGGGCCCCGCTGATCGTCGGGGTCTCCACCCCGGACTTCATCGGGGGGCTGTCCGACGGCTGGTCGGCCGCGTTGGAGGCGCTGGTCCGAGCGGTGGTGCCGGCAGAGCATTCCGAAACGGAGCCTTCCGAAGCGAGGTATTTTACCGGGCGCACCGCCTTCATCGCGGCCAGCGCTCCCGTAACGCATCTCACTACCCCCGGGTCCGCCGGGTCCGCCGAGGCTGCCAGGTCCACCAGGTCCGCCAGGTCCCTGGGGTCCGCCGCCCGACGGGTGGCGGCGGCGGACGGTGGTGCTCTGGACCCGCGCCAGCTCGCCGTCCTGGTCGGCCCGTCCCTGACGGCGGCCGACCTCGACGAGCTCGGTGAGTTGATTCGCGCGTTCGGGCTCGACCCGGTACTCGTCCCCGACCTGTCCGGATCGGTGGACGGGCACCTGGCCCCCGCCTGGCAGCCCACGACGACCGGCGGCACCGGGCTCGCGCGGCTGCGGGCGCTCGGTCGGTCGCGGGCCGTGCTCGTCGCGGGTGCGACCGCGGCGGCGGCCGGTGACCTGCTCGCAGCCCGGACCGGCGCCCGGATCCTCCGCCACCGTCATCTCAGCGGGCTGACGGAGATGGACACCTTGGTCACCGAGCTGATCGAACTCACCGGAGCGTCCGCGCCGGCCCGGGTCCGGCAGGCCCGGGCCCGGCTCGCCGACGGTCTGCTCGACACGCACTTCGTCCTCGGTGGCGCCCGGGTCGCGCTGGCAATGGAGCCGGAGACCCTGGTCGCCGTCGGTTCCCTGCTGCACGACGTCGGGGCCGAGGTCGTGGCGGCGGTGTCCCCGACCGCCGCGCCGGTCCTCGCGGACGCGCCCTGGGACGAGGTCGTCGTCGGTGATCTGACCGACCTCGCCGAACGGGCTCGGGCGGGTGGTGCGCACCTCGTCCTCGGTTCCAGCCACGCCCGCGAGGTCGCCGACCGGATTGGCGCCGCGCACCTGCCCGTCGGCTTCCCGATCTTCGATCGGCTCGGCGCGGCGCTGGCCGGTACCGCCGGGTACGCCGGAAGCCTGCGCCTGCTCATCGACGCCGCGAATCGTCTGCTCGATCACGAGCACGTGCACCGCCGTTCCGGGCGGAGGTTCTCCGTGTCTGGCGCGGATGGACAGCCCGCCCACCGGACCGAGATCCCCACCCAACCCGGCTCCGCGGGTGAATCCGATCAACTCGACAACCTGTTCCAGGAGTCTCCGTGTTGAAGATCGCCTTCGCGACCAGCGACGGCACCGCTGTGGATCAGCATTTCGGGTGGTGCCAACGGTTCGACGTGTACGAGGTCGGCCCCGAGGGGGCCAGGTTCCTGGAGACCCGCGCGCTCGACGCGGCGCCGACGGACGAACAGGACAAGATCGAATCCAGGCTCGCCGCGGTCTCGGACTGCGCGATTCTCAACATCAGTGATATCGGCGGGACGGCCGCGGCGAAGGTGGTGAAGGCCCGGGTTCACCCGGTGAAGGTGGTCAAGGGCACCGCCATCCCCGAGCTGCTCCGCCGCTACACCTCGACGCTGGCCGGCAATCCTCCGCCCTGGCTGCGCAAGGTGCTGCGGTCCCACGAGCCGCAGCCGGCGGCGACCTGGACCCGCGGCGGTGCTACGGCTCTGAAGCCCAAGGGGGACGCGGCATGACCGCGAAGACCGGTTTCCTCGGCGACCTGGTCGACCAGCTGCGCGCCGGGGACACCTACGGCCAACTGGAACGGTTCTCCGACGAGGACCTGCTCCGCCCGTTCATCGTCACGCGGGAGCAGCGCCGCGAGATCGCGGTGAACTGCGACATCGACGCCGCCGTAGAGGGCCGGGTGCGCTCCTTTTACCAGGCGGTCGCGGCGGCCACCGAGAAGGCGACCGGGGCGTTCACCACCACCGTGCTCGACCTCAGCCACGAGGGGTTCGGGCGCGTGATCATTTGTGCCGGGCGGCTCGTCGTCCTCTCCGACGCGCTGCGGGACGTGCAGCGGTTCGGCTTCGGCTCCATGGACGAGCTCTCCGCCCGGGGCGAGTCGCTGGTGACCGGCGCGACCAAGCAGATCGAACGATGGAACGAGGTGGCCCGCGATGACTCCTGACGCCCAAGCCGCCGACACCCCGGCCGCCGACGCCCAAGCCGCCGACACCCCGGCAGGGGGCGCCCCGGCCGACACCGAGCTGCGGCTGCGCAAGCTTCGCAGCCGGGCCTCCCAGCTCAAGCTCGACCTGCACGACCTCGCCGAGGACCTCCCGATCGGCTGGGAGGGCCTGCTCGACGCCGCCCGCCGCACCTACGACGCCTATGCGGAGATCGCCCTCCTCGAGGGCCTGCTCAAGAAGGAGACATCGCGATGAGCGTGAGCATGGCCGCCGGCCAGCTGGCGGACTTCCGCCGCTGTTCCACCGCCGAGGAGTACTTCATCCTGCTGGACGTCGACTACGACCCGCGAGTCCTGGCCGTCAACCGGCTGCACATCCTCCGGTACTTCGCCAACCAGCTGGTCGAGCTGCACGACACTCGGACCGAGGCCGGGAACCCGGTGGAGCTGCTGCGGGAGTATCGCGACGCGCTCATCCGCTCCTATGAGGCCTTCACCACCGCCTCCGCCCTGGACCACCGCCTGTTCAAGGTGCTGCAGGACCGCGCTCCGCAGTCGTCGTTCGTGCCCGCGTCGTCGATCACCGTCGAGCGGCTGACCCCGACGGTGCCCCAGCCGTCGGCGCCGTCCGACCCGGTGGAGCCGTCCCAGTCCGCCTGGCCGCACCACGCCGCCGCGTCCGCCGACTACCTGGGTGGAACCCGATGAACAGCACCTACGACGTCGGCGACATCGTGGTCGCCGTCAAGGCATTGCGTAACGACGGCACGTATCCGGACCCGGCGATCGCCGTCGGTGAGGTTCTCGTCGAGGCCGGCACCCGTGGCCAGGTCATCAACGTCGGCCTCTACCTGCAGGAACACATCGTGTACGCGGTGGCTTTCGACCACGGCCGCATCGTCGGCGCGCTGGAACGTGAGCTCGTCTCCCCCGAGCAGTGGCAGCAGGCCGCGGCTGTCGCCGCCGGTACCGCCGCACCCGCCGCGACGACCACCGCGACCTCCTCGGCGACCGCTCCGGCCACCGGCACGGCGACCGCCGGGGGGAAGGAAGGGCGGTCGTGAAGGCAACCCCCGTCAGCCTGCCGATGCTGCCCACCGACCCGGCAGGCGAGATGCCCCGGCAGGCCACCGGGCCGGCGCCCGACACCGCCGCCGGCTGCGCGAGCAAGTCCAGCTGTGGCACCAGCGCTCCGGTGCGGGACCCGGAGATCGCGGAGAAGATCGCCAATCATCCCTGTTACAGCGCCGAGGCCCACCAGTACTACGCCCGGATGCACGTGGCGGTCGCCCCAGGTTGCAACATCCAGTGCAACTACTGCAACCGCAAGTTCGACTGCGCCAACGAGAGCCGTCCCGGCGTCACCAGCACCCTGCTGTCCCCCGAGGACGCCCTCGCCAAGGTCAAGCTGGTGGCCAGCGAGATCAAGCAGATGAGCGTGCTGGGGATCGCCGGCCCCGGCGACCCGCTGGCGAACCCGAAGCCGACCTTCCGGACGATGGAACTGGTGGCCCGGGACTGCCCGGACATCAAGCTCTGCCTGTCTACCAACGGGCTGACCCTGCCGGACCACGTCGACCGCATCGCCGAACTGAACGTCGACCACGTCACCATCACGATCAACATGATCGACCCCGAGGTCGGGGAGCGGATCTACCCGTGGATCGCCTTCCGCGGTAAGCGGTACACCGGCCGGGAGGCGTCCCGGATCCTCTCCGAGCGTCAGCTCGAGGGCCTGGCGATGCTCACCGAGCGGAAGATTCTCTGCAAGGTCAACTCGGTGATGATCCCCGGGATCAACGATGACCACCTCGTCGAGGTCTCCCGGAAGGTCAAGGAGCTCGGCGCCTTCCTGCACAACGTGATGCCGCTGGTGTCGGCGCCCGAGCACGGCACCCACTTCGGCCTGACCGGGCAGCGCGGCCCCACCCCACAGGAGCTCAAGGCGCTGCAGGACCGCTGCGAGCAGGACGACGGCGCCGAGATGAACATGATGCGGCACTGCCGGCAGTGCCGCGCCGACGCCGTCGGCCTGCTCGGTGAGGACCGGGGTGAGGAGTTCACTCCCGAGGCGTTCCGTGGCCGTGAGATCGAATACGACCTCGAAGGCCGCCGGCAGACGCATAGCGAGATCGAACGGTGGCGCTCCGAGGTGGCTGCCACCCGGGGAGCGCTGAACATCTCGACCGGCGCGGTCATTCCCTCTGGCCCGGGCGCATCCCCCGATGAGGGCACCCCGGCCGGGGCCCGCCCGGGGAACGCCCGCCCGGAGAACGTCGTGCTCGTCGCTGTAGCGACCAAGGGCAGCGGCGTGGTGAACCAGCACTTCGGTCACGCGACCGAGTTCTGGATCTACGAGGGGGGTCCGGGCTGGGCCCGGCTCGTGCAGACCCGCGACGTGGACCGCTACTGCAACGGCCCGTCGGACTGCGACGAGGACGCCTCCAAGCTCGACAAGACGGTCGCGATGCTGTCCGACTGCGCGGCGGTGTTGTGCAGCAAGATCGGCCTCGGGCCGCGCGAGGCGCTCGAGAATGCCGGGATCGAACCGGTGGAGCTCTACGACCTGATCGAGAAGGCGGTGGCCGAGGTCGGCTCCCGCCTTGTCGCACATCGTGCCGAAGCGGAGGTTGCCGTCCGATGAGCGCCACCACCCCCACCGTCGAACTGACCGACCGGGCCGTGAAGCAGGTCCGTCACCTGCTCGCCTCGACCCCCGGCACGGGCGGGTTCAGCCTGCGGATCGGCGTCGACCCCGGTGGCTGCGCCGGCTTCACCTACAACCTGGCGCTCGTCCCCGGTGCCGAGGCCGAGGACGTCGTCATCGGCCAGGACGGCTTTGACGTCGTCGTCCACTCGTCGATGGTTCACCTGCTGCGCGGGCTGCGCGTGGACTACACCGAGACGCTGACCTCCTCCGGGTTCACCTTCCAGAACCCGAACGCGACCAGCTCCTGCGGCTGCGGGACGTCCTTCGGTGCCTCGGACTCCACCGAGCGCACCGCCGCGGACGCCCGCCTGCGCGAGCAGGTCGAGGAGATCATGGAGGAGATCCGGCCCTTCCTGCGGGGAGACGGCGGGGACGCCGAGGTCGTCGCGACTCTCGCCGGCAACGGCGAGCCCGGGACGGCGGAGGTGCACCTGCGCCTTACCGGAGCCTGCGGCGGGTGCTCCAGCGCCACCGCGACCCTGACCGGCGTCATTGAGAGCCGGTTGAAGGAGGCCCTGCCCGAGATCGGCCGGGTCGCGCTGGTGTCCTGACAACGCACTACTTGATCACCTGTTCGGCCTAACCCGGGGAGCGCCCGATGGTCACCGCCCGATTCCGTTCCCACCCGCGTCTGCTGGGGTCCATCTGTGCCGGGCCGCCGGCACCGTACCCATCCCGTCGGCAGGCGCCGTCCGTCTTCGACCCGAATCGACGGTACGAGCGGCAGTTGGGTATTCCGGGCTTCGGAGTGTCCGCTCAGCGGCGGCTCAGCGGCGCGACCGTCCTGGTGGCGGGGGTGGGCGGGGTCGGCGGAGCGGCGGCGACCTACCTGGCCGCCGCCGGCATCGGCCGGCTGATCCTGGTCCATCCGGGCGTTCTGGAGGAGCCGGACCTCAACCGGCAGACCCTGATGCGGCCCGACCGGGTGGGCGACGCCCGGGTGGAGTGCGCGGCCGACACCCTGCGCGCACACCACCCGGACGTCGAGATCGTCGCCCTGGACCGGGATCTGACCGATCCCAGCCTGCCCCGTCTGATCGCCGAGGCGGACGTGGTGGTCGACGCTCGGCACAACTTCCCCGAGCGGTATCTGCTCAACCGGCTGTGCCTGGCGACGCAGATCCCCCTGGTCGTCGCCGCGATGAACGCCACCGAGGCGTATCTGCTGGTGGTCCGGTCGGGTTCGCCCTGCCTGCGGTGTGTGTTCCCGGAGGGGGACCCGTCCTGGGAGCCCCTCGGTTTCCCGGTGCTCGGCGCGGTCGCCGGAACGGTGGGCTGCCTGGCGGCGACCGAGGCGCTGAAGATCGCCGGTGGATTCGCCGAGCCGGCGGTCGGCCGGCTGATCCACCTCGACCTGTGGGACACGGACCTGCGTACGCCGCGGACGCGGCGCGATCCCGCCTGCGTGGACTGCGGCTCTGGAGGCGCACCGTGATCTATCTTGACCACAACGCGACGACCCCGGTCGACCCGGAGGTTGTCCGGGCGATGCTGCCGCTGCTGCGGGACCACTTCGCGAATCCGGCCAGCTCGCACCCGGCGGGGCAGGCCGTCGCCCGGCTCGTCGAAGGAGCCCGGCGGGACGTGGCGAACCTCGCCGGCGCCCAGCCGCGTGACGTCATCTTCACCAGCGGGGCGACCGAGGCGGCCAACCTGGCGATCGCCGGGGTCCTGGCCACCGCCCCGCCGTCCTGCCGCCGCGTACTCGTCGGAGCGACCGAGCATCGGGCGGTCCTCGCCGCGGCGGAGGCCGCGGCGCGGGTGCACGGGGCGATCGTGCAGACCATCCGGGTTCATCCCGACGGCACGATCGACCTCAATCATCTGCGCGCGCTGCTGCAACCGGTATGGGACGGTTCCGCCGTCGCGGGGAACGGGGGGGTTCTCGGGGCCTCCGTCTCGAAGGTCGCCCTGGTGGCGGTGATGACGGCGAACAACGAGACCGGGACGCTGAACGACCCGCGGCCCATCGCCGAGCTCGCCCACGGGGCGGGGGCGTTCTACCTCGCCGACATCACCCAGACACTGGGCCGGATGCCGGTCTCGGTCGCGGACGCCGGCATCGACCTCGCCCTCGCGTCCGCGCACAAGCTCTACGGGCCCAAGGGCACCGGCGCGCTGATCGCCGGCCGACACGCCCGGTCGCAGCTGGCACCGCTGATCCACGGCGGTGGGCAGGAACGGGGCCTGCGCGCCGGCACGGTCAACACCGCCGGGGTGGTCGGCTTCGGCGCCGCGGCGCGGATCGCCGCCGCGGTGATGGACGACGAGGCCCCGCGGCAGCGGGCCCAGACCGAGCTGCTGCACGATCTGCTCGTCGAGTGGCTCGGCGTCGATGCCGTCGAGCTCAACGGGCCGAGTGAGCGCGGCGGGAGCCGCGAATGCCGGCTGCCGAACACCATCAACCTGCGGTTCGTCGGTGCCGACGCCGACGCCGTCCAGGCCTGTCTGCCGGACGTGGCGGTGTCCGCGGGCTCCGCCTGTCACGGGGGCGGCGCCGAGCCGTCCCATGTGCTCACCGCGATGGGACGGTCGACCACGGCGGCCATGGAGAGCCTGCGGTTCAGCGTGGGCCGGTTCACCAGCGTCGACCAGATCCACGCCGCCGCCGCCGCGGTGGCTCGCGCGGTGCTGCGCGTGCGTGCCCTGGAGCAGAACCGGTCGAACGATCTTTTCGACGGCCCCACCACCGAGTTCCGGGCGCAGGAGATCCCCACCGACCGGGTGTTCTCGCGGGCCCTGCGCATGCCCGAGGTGCCCGCCCCCCGATCCGCCTATCCCTGACCCGTTCCCCCCACGCTTCCCTGACCCCGCTTCCGTGCTGTCAGCGTTGCCACGCGCGGTTCCGCTCGCCCGGCGCGGGCGTGCGTAGCTGAGAAGTTGAGATGAGGTTTCGCCATGCCAACCGAACAGTTGTCCGAACGACCAGATCCGGGGGTCACGCAACTGGAACACGTGGTGATCCGTTTTGCCGGTGACTCCGGCGACGGGATGCAGCTCACCGGTGACCGGTTCGGCGCCCAGGCCGCCGCGGGCGGCAACGACGTGGCAACGTTGCCGAACTACCCGGCGGAGATCCGGGCGCCAGCCGGAACCGTGGCCGGGGTGTCGAGCTACCAACTCCACATCGCTGACCACGACATCAGGACCCCGGGCGACCGGCCCGACGTTCTGGTCGCCATGAACCCCGCGGCGCTCAGGGCGAACATCGCCGAGCTGCGTCCCGGCGGGGTCCTGATCGTGGACACCGACGCGTTCACGGTGATGGGCCTGGAAAAGGCCGGTTACGAGGCCGATCCCCTGACCAACGGGTCGCTGGACGCCTACCACGTGCACGCGATCAACCTCACCGGTCTCGCCGCCACGGCCGTCGCCGAGTTCAACCTGAAGCGCAAGGACGCCGCCCGGACGAAGAACATGTTCGCGCTCGGCCTGGTGTCCTGGATGTTCAGTCAGCCCATCGAGGACACGATCGCCTACCTGCAGAAGCGGTTCGCCGCGAAGCCGGACGTGCAGGCCGCGAACATCGCCGCGCTGCGGGCCGGGTGGATCTACGGCGACACCACCGAGGCCTTCGCGCTCTCCTACGAGGTGAAGCCGGCCAAGCTGCCCGCCGGCACCTACCGGCACATGAAGGGCAACAAGGCGATCGCCTACGGCCTGGTCGCCGCCGCGCAGCAGGCCGGGATGCCGCTGTTCCTCGGCGCCTACCCGATCACTCCCGCCTCCGACATTCTGCACGAGCTGAGCGCGCTCGCCTCCTTCGACGTGCGCTCCTTCCAGGCCGAGGACGAGATCGCCGCCATCGGTTCCGCGATCGGCGCGTCCTTCGCCGGGATGCTCGGCGTGACCGTCACCTCCGGTCCCGGGATGGCCCTGAAGACCGAGGCTCTCGGCCTTGCGGTGATCATGGAGCTGCCGCTCGTTGTCGTCAACGTGCAGCGCGGCGGGCCGTCGACCGGTCTGCCGACCAAGACCGAGCAGTCCGACCTGCTCCAGGCCCTGTACGGCCGGCACGGCGAGGCGCCGCTGCCGGTGATCGCGGCGCGTTCGCCCGCGGACGGCTTCGACGCCGCGCTGGAGGCAGCCCGGATCGCGCTGGCCTACCGCACCCCGGTCATCCTGCTGTCCGACGCCTACGTCGCCAACGGCAGCGAGCCGTGGCGGGTGCCCGAGACGGCGGAGCTGCCCACCATCGGGATCGATCTCGCCACCGGCCCGAACGGGGTGGACGAGGCCGGTAACCCGATCTTCCTGCCGTACGTGCGGGACCCGATCACGTTGGCCCGCCCGCTGGCGATCCCGGGTACCCCGGGGCTCACGCACCGCATCGGCGGTCTGGAGAAGGCCGACTTGACCGGTGCGGTCTCCTACGACCCCGACAACCATGACCTGCTGGTCCGCACCCGACAGTCCAAGATCGATAACATCGACGTGCCGCTCCTGGAGGTCGATGATCCCAGCGGGCCCCCCGGATCCGGCGCCGATGTGCTGGTGATCGGATGGGGCTCGACGTGGGGGCCGATCGGTGAAGCCTGCCGCCAGGTGCGGCGCGACGGCATGAAGGTCGCCCAGGCGCACCTGCGCCATCTCGCCCCGCTGCCGGCGAACCTGGCCTCGGTGCTGTCGGAGTACCACACCGTGCTCGTCCCCGAGATGAACCTCGGGCAGCTCGCCGGACTCCTGCGCCGGGAATGCCTGATCGACACCGTCGGCTACAACCAGACCCGCGGCATGCCGTTCCGGGTCGCCGAGCTTACCTCCGTCATCAGCCGGATCATCCAGGGCATCGACGAGGAGCCGTCGGCGGATGCGGCCTCGAAGCCGGTCGGGGACGTGAGCGCCCGGTTGAACATACACCTTGGTTCGAAGCTCGGCACGGCCGGGGAGGCAGGACGATGATCTCGCTGAATGGTGGATCCGGAGAACCGTCGGGTGACTTGGCGGGACGGCCGGCGCTGACCGCGCAGGACTACATGACCGGCAACGAGGTCCGCTGGTGCCCCGGCTGCGGGGACCACGCCATCCTCTCGACGATGCGGGGTCTGCTGCCGGCCCTCGGCGTCCCGCCCGAGAACATCGTGATCGTGTCCGGCATCGGGTGCTCCTCGCGGTTCCCCTACTACCTCGACACCTACGGCATCCACTCGATCCACGGCCGGGCGCCGTCCTTCGCGACCGGTGTCTCGATCAACCGGCCGGACCTGGCGGTGTGGGTCGTAACCGGTGACGGCGACGCGCTGTCGATCGGCGGTAACCACCTTATTCACGCGCTGCGTCGCAACGTGAATCTCAAGATCATGTTGTTCAACAACCAGATCTACGGTTTGACGAAGGGTCAGCATTCGCCGACCTCCAGGATCGGCACGATCAGCCCGTCGAGCCCCCACGGGTCGCTCGACAACCCGTTCGACCCGGTTGCGCTCGCGCTCGGCGCCGGCGCGACGTTCGTCGCCCGCACGATCGACTCGGACCGTCGCCACCTCACCGCCACCCTCACCGCCGCCGCGGCGCATCAGGGAGCGGCGCTGGTGGAGATCCGGCAGGGCTGCCCCACGTTCAACGCGATCCCCCGTCAGCCGAAGCGGTCCGATGCCGATGCCGATGCCGGCGCCGCCGGGGCGAAGGGCGAGCAGGGGCCGATCCGGCTCTCGCCCGGTATGCCGGTGGTTTTCGGCGTGGACGAGCAGTACGCCGTGATCCGCGACCCGGCCACCGGGGAGCTGGCGGTCGGGCACAGCGGTGACCCCCGCGTCGTGGTGCACGATCCGACGGTGGAGAACTCGACCTATGCCTACGCCCTGGCCCAGTTGGCGCAGGCGGAGTTTCCGGAGCCGCCGATCGGCGTCTACCGGTCGGTCTCGCATCCCGTGTTCGACCAGCTGTTCCAGGAGCGGCTGGCGACCGCCCGGCCCGGCGGCCTGGGCGATCTGCGGACGTTGCTCCAGGGCGCCGACTCCTGGACGGTGGCCGGGTAGGTCGCAGCCGGGTGACCTACGGCCGGGATGAGACCTACGGCTGAGGCGAACCGGACCGATGGACGGTCGTCGGATGGATGCTCGGGGGGCGGGGGATCAGGCCTGTCGGGGCTGGCCTGATCCCCTCAGGGGGTCCGTTACGGTGCCCGCCCCGGCCTCGGCCCGGAGTGATTTCGGTTCCGGCCCCACGTGGTTTCCGTCATGTTCTCCGGTCGCCTGGCGATGACGTCTGCATGCCGTTTTCCGGGATTTTTGTCACGCCGCCTTCTCGTCAATCGACATTCCGCGGCGCGTCATCTGGTCGACGGCACGACCGGTCGACATCACCCGTTGGGAAACCCGCAACTCTGCTTCGGTCTCGGCCCCTGTTTCGCCCCCGAAATGTAGAGGGCCGGTGCCCGGACGGGGTGGGTCCTGAGCACCGGCCGTGGGCCGGCGGTCTCGCTGACGCCGTGGCCGCGTCAGCCTTCGCCGGCGGCTTGTCTCGTCAGCGTCTGTAGGACGCGACGAAAGCGGTGTCCGCCCCGATCGGGCCGATCTTGCCGGCGCCGCCCGGATTACCGATCGGAGCATCCCGACCAGGCAGGATGTCGGTGAAGAACCGGGCCTCGTCCGCGATGAACTCGGCCTCGCTCGCCGGCACGATCCGGGTACTCTTGATCGCGTCGACCGGACAGACCGACGCGCAGGCTCCGCAGTCGATGCACTCGTCCGGGTTGATGTACAGCTTGCGGCTGCCCTCGTAGATGCAGTCGACCGGGCACTCCTCCACGCAGGCGGTGTCCTTGACATCAATGCAGGGCGACAGGACGACAAACGTCATCGGAGCCTTCTTCCCCGTTCGCCTGCGGTCACGGGAAAATCGTAACAGGATGCCGCCGGCCGGGGTGGGTGGAACTGTAAAGGACAGGTAAACAACTCGTCCGTAGGGCAACGAATTTCGATGGCCCGAAACGGGGGGCGAGGAAATCTCCAGGGATATTTTTAACCATGAGATTTTCCTTGCCTGTAGCCGGGCCGTCCGGGCCTGTCCGCCGGAGGGCGGTGGCACCCGCGCCGGCGTGTCCTCAGCCGGTCTTGACGACGGTCTGCGGGCACCACCGTCCGTTGGGCCGCCGGCGCGGCGGGTCCTCTGTCGCCGGTTCAGACGTCGGTGTTGCCGGGGGGCTGAACCTGGGCGGTTGATGGAGCGTGTCCCGGCGAGGCCGGGGTTACGTGCCCGAGCGGCGCCGTACCGTCCCCCGCCTCGTGCCGCTCGGCGCGGAAACGCCTGAAGGCGGCGAACGCGCGCGGGCCGTAGACCGACGCCGGTCCGCCGTTCATCAGCAGTGCCACCCCGATGGCCTCGGCCGCCTCCTGGCAGGTCGCACCCTGCCGGACGGCGCCGTGAGCGTGTGCCTCGATGCAACCGTCGCACTGGGTGCTCACGGCGAGCGCCAGTGCGATCAGCTCCTTCGTGCGGCTGTCCAGGGCGCCGTCACGGAGAGCCGCGTCGCCCAGGGTGCCGAGCCCCCGGTATACGTCCGGGATCAGCCGACGCAGTTCGCGGGCATGCGGGCGGATCTCGTCTTGGACCGGGCTGCCGGAGCTCATGACCCCTTGCCTTCCCGCCGGGGACGACCGGGAACCGCCACGCCGGGAACGGCCGAAGCCCGGCCTCGTTCCCGGGCGGTCGGGGTAGCCGGGCGGTCGTGGGGTCGTGGGTGCCCGGGCGGTCGCGGCGAGGCCGAAAACGGTGAGCCTCGGCTCGTCCTCGGACTTGTCCCTGTTAGGGGGGGCGACAGACCACTTCCATTGGCGTACCGTCAGACATCGCCAAAGTCCGTGCATCGATTCCGGGGTGTCCGGTTACCGTTCCGGGCCGGACGGACTCCGCCCGCGCCTGCTCGCGGCCCCGCTCACGCTCTCGAGGAGCGGCCGTCCCGCGCCGTAGGCGCTGATTGTCCTGTCCGCCCTGGCCCCGCTTTACATCCCCTACCCCCGCTTCTCGTCCGGCTGCCATGCCATGGCGGCCTCTACTTCGAGGTATCCAGATGACGGCGAGTGTCCGTACGGACCCGTTCGACGTACTGCTGGTTGAGGACGACCCGGGGGATGTCCTCATGACCCGCGAAGCGTTCGCGGATGATCGGATCAACGGCAGGCTGCATGTCGTGAACGACGGCATCCAAGCCATGGCGTTCCTTCGCCGGGAGGAGCCCTTCACACAGGCCCCGGCGGCCGACCTGATCCTGCTGGACCTCAACCTGCCGCGCCGGGGCGGCATCGAGGTGCTGGCCGAGGTCAAGGCCGACACCGACCTGCGACGCATCCCCGTCGTGGTGCTCTCCACCTCGGGCGCTGCCGAGGACATCCTGCGCAGCTACAACCTGCACGCCAACGCCTACGTGACGAAGGCGGTCGATTTCGACCGGTTCGTCGACGACGTGCGGTTCATCGACGACTTCTTCATCACCGTGGTTCGGTTGCCCGGGCGCTGATCTGGTCGCTCGTCAGGTGCACATGGCCCATGATCGAGCGGTGCCCGCCGACGGCGTCGGTCAACTACTGCGGTGAGACTACCGGCCTGCCAACACAACATCGGCCAACGCAACATCGGCGCGCGGCTCCCACGGGAGCCGCGCGCCGACGCGTAAGGCTGGGGGTGGTACGGCCTCAGACGGGCTGGACGTTGTCCGCCTGCGGTCCCTTCTGGCCCTGCACGATCTCGAACTGGACGCTCTGGCCCTCATCCAGGGACTTGTAGCCGTCCGCCACGATCGAGGAGTAGTGGACGAACACGTCCGGGCCGCCACCGTCGACGGAGATGAATCCGAAGCCCTTCTCCGCGTTGAACCACTTGACGGTACCCTGCGCCACGATTATTTCTCCTTGCCGCGCTCCCGGTAAGCGTCCTTCGCGTACCGGCCTCGCCCCAGACCCCGGCCGGTGCCGTGGTCCAGTCGTGCCGTTCTCTGCGTAGGTCACGCACGGAAGAACAAGCAACACCTACAGCCTACCCCTCCACCGACGTGGTGTGCCCGCTTGGCTCTTGTCCCGTCGGACTCGATGCGAAGCAGCTGGCGAAACGTCGGTTATCGGCACCCAGCGAGTGTAGTAGCCGGGGGCCGGCGCTCGCGTGCCGCTGCATCTCGGCGTCGGCGATGATGACCCGGGACCTGCCATCCGGGTGGCGCCGCGGGTGATCCACCCCGGTAGATCCGGGCGTCGAGGGCTGGGCAGGATGGCCGGTCACGGGGGACGAGGGGAAACCGTGGTGCGACGAGAGCGAACGTCGTGGGTGCCGCATCTGTCGATGTGGTGAAGGCCATCGGGTCCCGCCTCTTCTCAGGGCTGCCAGCGGACGGTGAGTCGGCTGTTCGGCCGATCGACGCGGTGTCCGGCGACGGTCTGGTCCTCCAGGGTGTCCGCGGCATGGGCCGTTACGACAGGTTCGGCGGGGCCTTCTTTGCGCCACTGGTGCAGCAGATCGGTGAGGTGCGCGGTGAGGGTGGCCGCGTGGGGTCCGTGGGCGGTGACGCCGAGTTCGTCGGTGTCGGATGCGAGGGGACGCAGGGTGACGTAGGCGATGGTGGTGCCGTCGTGGATGGTGGCCCCGGCCCAGCGCCGTGTCGGAGTGAGCTGGCTGTCAGGGCGGACGGTGGTGTCGACGGCGAGGCGGCCGAAGCGGGCGCCCATGGTGACGAGCCACAGGTCGAGGTGCGCGGTCGGTTCGTCGTCGTGGATCGTCAGCCCCGTCCACAGGTTGTGGGGTGGGCTGGCCGCCGCGGCGCGCAGCGCCGGCTCGTCGGCGGGGTCGTGGTCGTCGACGTGCAGGGCGACACCGTCTGCGAGGGCGAGGGTACGGCCGGTGTGGGCGTCGGCGCCACGTAGGGGGACGAATCCGCAGACGAGCGCCGAGCGGCTGACGAGCCGGCCCGGCTCAACGGCGTCGAGCGGGAGGGAGCGGGTCAGGCCGCTTCCGTGGAGACGGAGAGGCACGACGATACGACCGGCGGGGGCGAGCTGGTTCCACCAGCCCTTGGCCAGGTCCCAGGCCCCGGCCGTGATGACGATCCGATCGTAGGGCGCTCCGCCCGGGTGGCCCGCCGCACCATCGGCGTGGACAACGTCCACGCGTTCGTAACCGGCCTTGACCAGTGCGGTGCGCGCGCCTGCGGCGAGCTCCTCGTCGATCTCGATGGTGGTGACCTGGCCGGTCGGGCCGGTGAGTTCGGCGAGGAGTGCTGCGTTGATGCCGGTGGCGGTGCCGATCTCCAGGACGCGGTGGCCGGGGTGGACGCCGGCCTGTTCGAGCATGGCGGCGACGAGGCTGGGTTGGGATGCTGAGGACAGCGCGGTGCCGTCGGGGGCGCGGCGGGTGACGACGACCTGGGGGGCGTAGGCGGTTTCCAGGTCGACGTCGGGCAGGAACAGGTGTCGCGGGACCGTGCGGAACGCGGCTTCGACCTGGGCGGTTCGGAATGTGCCCCAGCGGTGGATGTCGGCGACCAGGTTGTCGCGGAGCTGTTCGGGGGTGCGGGTGGTCATCGTGGTCACCGTTCGTCAGGGATCGGGCCGGGGTCATCGAAGATGATGGCGGCGGTGGTGTGGGCGAGCTGCGCCTGGTCGGCGGCGGGGAAGCCGAGCCGGTTCCAGGCGAACAGGATGTGATGGGCAAGAACGGCGCGGAGGCCGCGGGTGAGCTGGCCCTGGTTGGCGAGGTTCGCGAGTGACCGACCCGCGTGCCGGAACGCTGCCGGCCACGCCGGTAGCGCTTTGAGGGGCTGCACGGTGCGGGCGGCGAGAAGTTGCCGGACGGCGTTTCGGGTAGCCGCCGTGGCGGCGGGCTGCCGCGCACTGGCCTGGCGGGTGCGGCGGTGACTGGCGACGCGGGTCCAGACGTCACCCTGTTCGTAGTAGTCCTGGCCAGCTGACCTCAGCAGCGCCGCGGCCAGCACGAGTCCGACCTCGGCCCGATGCTCGGGGCGGGCTCGGTCGAGGTGGGCGAGGACGTTGCGGCTGTCGTGGTGGAAGAGCTGATGCGCGACGTCCATGCCGGCGGGGCCACCGAAGGCGTGGATCTCAGGCTCGTAGACGGCGGGTGCCCAGCGGTGGACCGCGTCGCCGTTGAGCACGGCGCGGAGCCTGCCGTCGCCGGACTCCGCGGGGTTGCGCCCGTCCCGATTTGGGCCTGGGCGCCAGCGGATCCGCCAGGAGGCTGCCTTCCTGGTGAACCACCACAGGCTGATCCCGTCCGTCTGCTCAGCTGAGGTCAGCAGTGGTGCCAGCTGGGTAACCCCCAGATGTTCGGCGGCACGCCAGTCTTGGCACCACACCGTAGCGCTCTGTGGCGGTCTATGATGGTCACGCGAGCCTTAAGGAGTGGGCCGAGTCGCAGGCCGTGGCGTACGTGACCGCGCGCCGTTGGTACGCGGCCGGTGTGCTCCCGGTTCCGGCGCGCAAGGTCGGTGGGCTGATCCTCGTCGGCGGACATGCGGCAGGGCCGGTCCGCGCCACGCCGTTCAAAGGACCTCATCCCCAGCGCGGTGGGCGTCCATCTGGCCCCGCTGGCCGGGACCGATGGCCCCTGATCAATACCGTTCATCGTCCTAACCTCGGCATGGCAGGTACAAGACGTCAGGGGGGCGTGATGAACGGACCGAGAACGAAGTCAGCCGATGCGCTCGCGCGCGACGTGATCCGGACCGCCCATGGGCAGGACATGATCATCGGACGGCTTCCCCTGGATGGGGAGGGCCAGGGCGCCAGCCAGATCATTCTGAACGTCGGCTGCCAACGGCACGACCGCGGCGAGGAGTGGGCGCACCTGACCGTGCCCGAGGCGCGGCAGCTGGCCGGACGGCTGCTGGCGCAGGCCGCGGCAGCCGAACGCGACCGCGAGGATGCCGTCGGGACAGCAGACTCGGCGCTTGACCGCGGGCGGGACACGGCTGGGTCCGGAGACGGTCACCCGGGCCGGATCGATGTGGCCTACCTTGCGGGTGAGTCGTACGCGATCGGGGTCCGTGGACACGAGATGCTGGTTGACCAGCCGCTGCGGCACGGTGGTGACGACATCGCGGCGACGCCGACAGAGTTGTTCGTCGCCTCACTCGCATCCTGCGTCGCCTTCTACGCCGGCCGGTACCTCACCCGCCATGGCGTGTGCCGGGACGGTCTGCGGGTTGCTGCCGAGTTCGACATGGCGACTGACCGACCCGCCCGGGTGGCGGCGGTGCGGCTGCGAATCGCCGTTCCCGCCAGTCTGCCGGAACGGCGCCGGCCCGGCCTCGTAGCGGTGGCCTCGCACTGCACCGTCCACAACTCGCTGCACCAGCCGCCCGACGTCGGCATAGAGATCGCCTGATAAAGGCCGCTACCGGTTCGGGTACCTACCGTGGGCGATCATGGGTAGGCCGTCCTTCGGTCGCAGGGTGACCAGGGGTTGCGGTGTGACGGGCAGGCCGGGTACGGGGGTGAAGGACCAGCGGCGGGCGATAGCGGCCAGGGCGAGCACGCCTTCGGTGATGGCGAAGGTGTTGCCGATGCACTGGCGGGGGCCGGCGCCGAACGGGAAGTAGGCGAAGCGAGGCCGCATCTTCGGCCCGGCGTCGGCCGGCTCATCGGCGGTGTCGGGCCCGGTCCAGCGGATGGGGTCGAAGAGTTCCGGTCGCGGCCACCAGCGCTCGTCGCGGTGCACCACCCATTGGCTGAAGACCAGGGTGGAGCCGGCGGGCAGGCGGTAGCCGGCGACGTCGCGGTCTTCGACGAGGTGGCGGCCCATGGCCCAGACGGGCGGGTACAGCCGCATCGCCTCGCTGATGACCGCGTTGGTGTAGGGCAACTGGGGCAGGTCGTCGATCGTCGGCCGCCGCTCGCCGAGCACCCGGTCGAGTTCGGCCTGCAGAGTCGCCAGTACTTCCGGATCCCGGCCGAGTAGGTGGAACGTCCAGGTCAGTGCGTTAGCGGTGGTCTCGTGGCCGGCGAGCAGGAGGGTGAGCGCCTCGTCGCGGACCTGGGAGTCGTCCATCGACGCGCCGGTGTCGGCGTCGCGGGCGGTCAGCAGCAGGGACAGCAGGTCGTTACCGGTGGCGCCGGTGGCGCGGCGGTCGGCGATCAGATCGTGGACGACGCGGTCGAGCGCGTTCCGGGCGTCTCGTCGGCGCCGGGGCGCCGGGAGCGGTAGCCGTTCGAGGGTAGTGAAGCCGGGAAGTTGGGCTCGGCGGGCTGCGGGCATGTTCTGGTCGAGAGCGGCCCGAATGACGTCGACGACGTGGCTGTCCAGGTCGACGTCGAACAGGGTCCGGGCGACGATCGCCAGGGTCATCTCGGTCATCTCGGTGTGCACGTCGAGGCGCTGCCCGTCCCGCCAGCCGTCGGCGGTCTTGTCCGCGATGGCCGCGAAGGCGTCGGCGTAGCCGGCGATCCGCTGCTTGTGGAACAGCGGCTGCAGCAGCCGGCGCTGCTGGCGGTGGGTGTCCCCGGCGCTGGTCAGCAGGCCCTGGCCCAGCAGCAGTGCCAGCGGCTGCACCACCGTTCGCCGGGAACCGGCGCCGCGGCGTACGGCACCTTTGGCGTAGGCCCGGTGTCCGCTGACCAGGGCGTCAGCGATCGCGTCCGGGTCGGTGACGAGGAAGGCCGACACCGGCCAGCTCGCCAGGCGCACCACCGGCCCATGGGCGCGGGCCAGCTCGTTGAGCCGGGTGAGCGGGTCGGCACGCAGCCGCCGGATCGCCTCGACCGGCCCCTCTCCCGAGCCGGGCACCCTGTCGGAGGTCTTGATGTCGGAGGTCTTGATGTCGGAGGTCTTGGCTGTGGATGGTGGCGCGGCGACGGAGCGGACGTGGGGAGCGCGGCTCATCACGACTTCCTTTCGGGCGGAGATGGGAGCGAGTGGGGTGGACGCAGGGGAAGCGGGCGCGCGGTGCTGAGGGCGCGCGGTGCTAATAGCCGATTAGCTGACGAGCACCACCGCGACGAGAAGGCCGATCTTCACGGCGAGGGCGACGTCGGCGGTCCGGCCGGTGGCGTGCGGCAGGCCGACCGCCGTCAGCAGGGTTACGGCGGCGCGCCGGACCGCCGGCCACAGCAGGACGGCCAGGCTCGCGCCGCACCCCGCGACGGCCAGTCGAAGGCCCACCGGGCCGGCAGCGACGACGCCGGCGATGGTCGACGCCGCGATAAGGGCGAATGCCTTGACAGCCGCGAAGGCCGTGACCGTCCGGCGAGCGCGGAGCAGAAGGGCGGACACGGCCGCGGACACGGCGACCATGACCAGAGCGGTCAGCGGGGTCAGCGGCTCGGGCCCAGTCTCGGCCAGGCGGGTGACATGCAGGTGCGGCAGCGGCTGTTCGAGCCGCAGTGCCGCTGCCGTCAGCACGGTGAGCGCAGCGACGCCGGCTTGCACACCGCGCAGGACCGCCACGGCCGCGACCACCAGGAGCAGACGGCGCAGACGTCTCCGGGCCGGCGTGCCCCCGTGGCCGACGAGCGGCCTGGTCACCGAATGTTCTCCTAAAGTCACTGGTCGCATGTGCGCCTACGCGGAGCAGGCCCACGCGATCGAACCGGCGAGCGTTCGGCCGCCGGTGCTCGTCGCCGAGAAGGAGACGTCGCCACCAGTAGCGGTGACCTGCGCGGTGGCCGGTACGGCGGTGACCGCGTAGTGGGCATCCGGGCCGGTCATCGACACGGTCACCGAAGCCTGGTAGCTCCCTGGCCCGTGGTAACCGGCCACCCGCACGACGTCCGAGACGGCGTAGCCGTGGACCGAGCCGCTCGCCGACGCCACGTAGCGGGCGCCCGCGGTCTGGCAGCTCACCACCGTGTCGACGTGGCCGGAGACCGCCACCGGGGAGGTGATGGCCACGGTCAGGGAGCCCGGCCCGCCGGCACCCTTCCCGACCGCATCCGTGGATGTCGCGGCAGCCGACGTCGCCGCCGACACCGGTGTCGTTGAGGTTGGCTGGTCGGCTGCCTGCTCGGCGGTCGCCGTCGCCGGCGCGGCGGTCACTACCCGGGTGCCAGGCTGGCAGGCCGCGATGGTAAGCAGCGCCGCGCCGGCAACGGTAGCCGTTGCGAGACCTCGACGGACCGGAGCCTGAAGGTTCATGGGAACGGGACACCTGCCTTCGGGAGATCGGAGATGGTCAGGTGGCCCCGACGGGTGACCGTGGGAGCCAGCCGGCTGGGTGCCACGGTTTCCGTGGACCGGCTGTGCCCGTGTCCCCTGCCAGCAAGGCAAGAACATCAGCCTGGAATGAGAACCCTTTCCCGGCAAGATGTGAGGCACATTCGGATCCGCAGTTTTCTTGCTATGACCGGGCAACCCGCGGAGGCGGTGAACGCGGCGTCACTGGTCGAAACGGGCCGGCCCGGTCAGAGGAGGTTGACGGGCCGGACCGCGGCCAATTCCTCCCCTGTACCGGCGGGGAGGACGATGCGGACGGTGGTGCCGGCGCCGGGGGCGCTGTCGAGGGTGGCGGTGCCGCCGTGGGCGGCGGCGATGGCGGCGACGATCGCCATTCCGAGGTCGCTGCCGGTCCGGCCACCGCCGCGGCTGCCGGCCGCCGACGGTCCTCGAAGGCCGCCTGAATCTGGCCGAGCATGGTGTTGAGCGCCGCCGCGAGCTGACCGGTCTCGGTGCGCGGACGCCCCGGCGGGACCCGCCGAGCCAGGTCGCCGCCGGCGATGGCGGCCGCCGTACGGGTGATGTCCCGCAGCGGGCGTAGCCCCCGGCCGAGCAACAGCCAAGCCGCCGTACCGGTCAGCGTGAGTACGGCCGCACCAGCGGCGGCCTCGTCCAGGGTCACATCGGCGAACGTGAGCACCGGCGCCGGCGGCACCCTGGCCGGGTCTCCCGCACTCATCCCCACCTCTTCCCGCATCCCCACCTCTTCCCGCCGCCCTTCAGCCCTCGCCAGCCCGGCCGGCGGGCTCCACCCCCGGCCACTACGAGGTCAGCGGCTCGTCGCACCCCGCATTCCATACAAGAAAGATGTGAATTCCGTACGAAAGCGGGTGGTGAGACGTAGTGGCGTAGGTGGCTGTCGAACTCGTACTCGGCGCGGTCGGCACCACGCCGCCCGCTCCCGGCACGCTATGGCGCGAGCAGATCAAAATCATGGTTGGGCGGGTATGCCAGGCTGTGGGCATTCCCTTGCCCGCTTATGGGCGCCGACCAGAGGGGTTCGATGATCATCCGCTTCCCCCGCACGTCTTGGTTGCTCGCCGTGTTCGTCGCTGGCGCGGTCGCCCTCACCGGCTGCTCGGGGCCGCTTCGGCGCTCCGCGGCAGGCCCGGCAGAGCCCGCCAGCACCGCGACGGCTTCTACGCCGGCCGCTGTCCCGGTCGGATCGTCGGTACGGTCGATCAACGTCGGCGGCGCCACCCGCGCCTACCGGCTGTACCGGCCGCCGACTCTGCCCGCGCGGGCGCCGCTCGTCGTCATGATCCACGGCGGTTTCGGTGGCGCGGAGCAGGCCGAGAACTCCTACGGCTGGGACGCCGAGGCCGACCGCGGCCATTTTCTCGTCGCCTATCCCGAAGGGCAGAACCATGCCTGGTCCGTCGGCGGCGGTTGTTGCGGAAAGCCCGGTGCGACCGGCGTGGATGATGTCGCCTTCATCACTGGCATGGTAGCCGCCATCCAAGCCGCCGTACCGGTCGACACCGCCCGTATCTACGCCACCGGAATCTCCAACGGCGGCATGATGGACTACCGGTTGGCCTGCGACACCACCATTTTCGCCGCGATCGGACCCGATTCGGCGACCCTGCTCGGCACCTGCCCCGCACCGCGGCCAATCTCCGTCATCGCCATTCACGGCACCGCGGACCACACCGTACGCTACTACGGCGGCGAGGGTGACGGGGTCGCAAAAATCAACGGACCGGCCGTCCCGTTCGTGAACGCGATGTGGCGTACCGCCGATCATTGTGCCACCCCGGCCACAACCACTACGGAAAGCGTCACCACCTTTATCGCCACCTGCCCGCAGGGACGGGCCGTGGAACTGGTCACCATTGCCGGCGCGGGCCACCAGTGGCCCGGCGGTGCCCGCCACCCGACGGCCGAGCGAATCCTGCATCTCGACCCGCCGTCAACCGCCCTGAATGCCACCGCGACCATCTGGGCCTTCTTCACCCATCAGGCAAGGTGAACCGCACGCCGGCGGGACTCTCGTTCTCCTCGTCCGCGGCGCTGCTGTGGCGGGCGGGCCCTGACCCGGCTGGATCTGCCCGTCGTGACCCGCACCGAGGCGGCCGTCGCCCGGGCGACGGCTCGATGTGCGCTGACCCGGGCGCTGGCCGCCTGACGGCCGCGTGGCCCGCCCCACCGGGAGCAGATGATCCTCGTCGTCATACACTGCCCTGCGCGATCAGCAGGTGGCGTGTACCGGTGCGGAAGGGTCCATGTGAACGTCCTGGAAGCGGTGTTTCTCGGCGCGGTCGAGGGGCTGACGGAATTTCTGCCGGTGTCCAGCACCGGACATCTGACAATTTTGGAGAAGCTGCTCGGCCACGACATCGACGACCCGGACATCACCGCTTTCACCGCGATCATCCAGGTCGGTGCGGTCTTCGCCACCCTGCTTTACTTCCGGCATGATTTCCGGCGCCTTCTGGCGGCGTGGGGCCGCGGTGTGCGCGATCCCGCCTGGCGGGAGCATCCGGATTACCGGTTAGGCTGGGCCGTCATTCTCGGATCGATTCCCATCGGCCTGGTCGGGGTGGCCTTCAAGGATCAGATCGAGACCACGCTACGCAGCCTGTGGTTCGTCGGCGGTGCGCTGATCCTCTGGAGCGGGGTGATGGGGTACGCGGACCACGTCGGTACCCAGAAACGTCACGAGGAGGACGTGACGTGGAAGGACACCCTGGTGATCGGCATCGTGCAGTGCATGGCGCTGATCCCGGGTATCTCGCGATCCGGGGCGACCATGTCGGCGGGGTTGCTGCGTGGCCTGGACCGGGTGGCGGTGACCCGGCTGTCCTTCTTCCTGTCCATCCCGGCCCTGATGGCGGCCGCGGCGCTGCAGGTCCTCACGAAGTCCGACGACATCGCCGACGGGGTGGGCTGGCCGGCGACGATCATCGCGACCGTGGTCAGCTTTGCCGTCGCCTACGTCGCGATCGCCTGGCTGTTGAAGTTCATTGCCAGACACAGCTACAGCGTTTTCATCGGTTACCGGCTGGCGCTCGGTGCCACCGTGCTCTTCCTCGTGGCCACTGGGATCGTCTCGGCGACCTGAGCCGGCGACCTGAGCCGGCGACCATCTTCGTCCGGCTCCCGCGGGGCGGCTCGACCACGTAAGTTTCAATCCACCGTCTTGCGGGTTCGTGGTTGTCCCCACGGGATGGGGAGACCGCCGGCCGCGCGGCCACGGAGGAAGGACTGTGATGCGGGATCTGCGTTCGCTGCCCAAGGGCCATCTGCATCTGCATTTCGAGCTGGGGATGCGGCCGTCGACACTGGCCGACCTGGCCGCCGCCGCGGGCGTTCCGACTCCCCGCACCACGGGGTTTACCGAGTTCGGGGGCTTCAGCGAAGTGATCGCCGGCATCCTGCCGGTCTTCCGCCGGCCCGAGGACTTCGAACGTCTCGTCGACGAAATGATCATCGATGCCGCGGATGAGGGCGTCACCTACCTCGAACCCAGCTTCTGGCCGTACGTTCATCTAGGCGTCTTCGGGAGCGCGGAGGCCGCCTGGGAGACGGTGCTGGCCCGATCGGATCAGGTCGGCGCGCGGTACGGGGTGACCGTCCGCTGGATGGCGGCCGTCGACCGGGTCTTCGACTCCCCCGAACAGGCCGTCTCCGTGGCCCGGTTGGCCCTGCGTTACGCCGATCGGGGCATCGTCGGCCTAGGGCTGCACAACGACGAGAACGGCTGGCCGCCGGAGCCGTTCATGGCGGCGTTCCGGATCGCGCGCGACGGCGGGTTGCTCTCGACCCCCCACGCCGGGGAACTCGACGGTCCCGCGTCGGTGCGTGGCGCCATCGAGACCCTGGATGCCGATCGTCTCCAGCACGGTATCCGCGCCATGGAGGATCCCCGACTCGTCGACACCCTCCTCGAACGAGGGACCTGCCTCGATGTCTGCCCGACGTCCAACCTGCTGCTCTCGGTCGTCCCGTCGATGGCCGAACATCCGCTTCCGGCCCTGCTGCGGGCCGGGGTGCGATGCTCGATCAACGCCGACGACCCGCTGCTGTTCGGGCCCACCTGTCTGGAGGAGTACGAGCTGTGCCGATCGGCGCTGGGCCTGACCGACGAGGAACTGGCCGCCTGCGCCCGCAGCTCGGTGGAATCCGGAGCCGCGCCGATCGAGGTGCGGACGGCGGCCCTCGCCGGCATCGATGCGTGGCTCGCCGACGCGGGATGTCTCGACGGCCGGTGACGCTCCGACGGCCGGTGACGCTCCGACGGCCGGTGACGCTCCGATGACGGGGGTACCGTCCCCCCACCGGCCCGCGCGGGTGGTCCTCGCACCCGACTCGTTCAAGGGATCGGCGACCGCGGCCGAGGTGGTCGCGGCGCTGGGCGCGGGCTGGCGCTCCGAGCGGCCCCGCGATCAGGTCGTGGGAGTACCGATCGCCGACGGTGGCGAGGGCACCCTCGACGTCTTCGCCGTCGGCGTACCCGGGTCGGAGCGGCACCCGGCACGGGTGACTGGTCCGGACGGGCGGGGCCACGACGCCGAATGGCTGTCGCTGCCCGATGGCACCGCAGTGATCGAACTGGCGAGGGCGAGCGGGTTGCCGCTGATGCGGGAACTCGATCCGTTGGGCGCGCAGACCGTGGGCCTCGGCGAGTTGGTCGCCGCCGCGATCGACGCCGGAGTCGACCGCGTTCTCATCACTTTGGGCGGTTCCGCCTCGACCGACGGTGGTACCGGTGCCCTCGCCGCGTTGGGTGCCCGGTTCCTCGACGCGGCCGGCCGGCCGTTGGCCGTCGGCGGCGGCGCCCTCACGTCGCTCGCGCACATCGATCTGACCGGGTTGCGGCCGGCGCCGGCCGGGGGAGCGTACTGTCTCGTCGACGTCGACGCGCCCCTGCTGGGCCCTGCCGGCGCCGCCGCCGTATTCGGGCCGCAGAAGGGTGCCGGACCCGCGGACATCACCCGGCTGGAGGAGGGGCTGCGCCGGCTCGCCCACCTGTTGGGTGGTGCTCCCGACGCCGCGGGAGCCGGGGCTGCCGGCGGCACCGCCTACGGCCTCGCCGCGGCCTGGGGAGCCGAGGTGGTCCCCGGCCTGCCGACGATCATCCAGGCGGCGGGCCTGCCGGCGGCCCTTGCCGGCGCCGACTGGGTGGTGACCGGCGAGGGCAGGTTCGACCGCACCTCGTTGTCCGGCAAGGTGGTCGGCGGAGTCCTCGCGCTGGCGCGGGACGCCGAGGTGCCCGTGCTCCTGGTGGCTGGGCGGGTTGACGCCCCCCGAGCGGAGGGGGTCCGGGCCGAGATCGCCCTCGTCGATCTCGCCGGGGGGCCGGCCATGGCGATGGCCGAGCCGCTCCGGTGGCTGCGGAGGGCCGGCGCCGAGCTGGCCCGCCGGGTCACGACCGCCCGGTGAGCGGGAGCGCCCGGTGCGGGGGAGCGGCCGGGCCCGGTCTGTGGGTCAGACCCGGCGGTTCATCCCGGTGAGGAGGTAACCGATCTTACGCCAGGTGTTGGGCCCGCAGACCCCGTCGTCCGGGATGCGGCCGAACCACGGCGCGGCGTAGCGCTGTAGGGAGGCCACCCGGGCAGTGGTCCGTGGCCCGTACACGCCATCCGGCGTTATCCGGTTGGGATCACCGGTGGGGGCCTCATGGCCAAAGATGATGTTCAGGGCGTTCTGGAGCTCCACGACGTCCGGACCACGCGATCCCTCCCGCAGGGTCGGACGGTCGTCGTAACGGTGCCGGGGATCGGCGGCTGCGCCGACTCCGTTATGCCGCGCGGCGGCGAGGATGTCCCGGCGTCGGTTGGCCCGGATGTCACCCGGGCAATTGTGGCCTCCCCACGCCTGGCCGCCCATCCGGTGGGTACCGATACCGTAACCGGCGGGAGAGTCGGTGATCTCTTCCTGCCATCCGAACTCCCGCATCCCCCACTGAAAGAGCTCGCCGAGCCGGATGATTTGTAGGGGTGTGTAGTCCTCGGTCTCGTACCCTTCGCATTCGCAGGAGATCCAGTATGGATTTCCTGCCGCCTGGGCCCAGGCCCTCCGGTCGAAAGGAACGTACTGCTCGAAGTCGCCGCTCCTCGACAGCCACAGGTGTGAGCTGACCTGGCTGGCGGGGTTGTCGAACCAGCCGAACAGGGAGCCGCCGCCCACCTGGACGTGCGGGATGAGGCCTCGGGTGGGTTGGATCATCACTCCGGTCGTGTTCCGCACCGGACGGAAGCGGGCCGGCGGGTACAAGGTCGGTGCCATCGCTACCGGCTCTCCTTCCCACGTGTGTCGCCGCGACAGATCCTCGTCTGGGAAATCACGATTCCGGGCCGCTTCCTGTTCATGGGGTCATCAGGTCGGTTGACCGCTACAGTCATAGTTTCCAGCCGGAGTACCAGCATGGCCATAGTGCCGGGCTGCTGCGGAGAGGTCCGCATCGGGGCGGTATGCCCGGACATATGGTGAGTGGAAACCCTCCCGCTGGATCCCTGACAGGGGCCCGACCCGGTTCGGTGGTGCGCCCCAGGCACGGACAGCCGACGCCGCCGCGAGCCGCCATCCCTTCGACGCCTCGTCAACCCTCGGTATCGAGGGGCATACTGACTGTTTTTTGCGGATGTTTGCGGGAACCGCGGACCGGGCGGCGGAGCCCGTGTTTCGATGCCGCCTATATGGTTCTACCGCCTGTATCGTTCTAGCGCCTGTATCCTTCTACCGCATGATCGACCCGCAGCCGGGCTCGAGAAGGAGGCATTCAATGCGGTATGCCGTATCTTCCCCGCGACGAGTCGGACGGCCGTTATCCTCCGGAGCGCCGGGAGCACCGGAAGCGGCTGCGTCCGGAGGGTGTCGTCCCGCGCGGCGCGGTTCCCGGCGGGCGGGCCGGCGCGGCGGCGCGACCCGGACCACCCTGGCCACTCTGACCACCGCCGGGGCGACCCTCGCGGTGAGCGGCATCCTGGCTCTGGTGAACGCGGGCGCCGCGCAGGCCGGTGGAGCGACCTGGGCGAGCTGCCCGGGCGGGCAGGCGACGGAGGTCGGTGTGCCGGCGGCGGCCGGAGAGCCGAACAGACCCGCGACGTATCTCGACGCCGGTTTCTACGTCCATGTCGCCTCGTTGTGGCCGCCGGCCACGGCATCGCTGTGCCGGACCGGTCCCGGCCGGGGTGAGGAGGCCGGCGAGCCGATCTTCAGGTTCGGGCACCTGAGCTGCCCCGGCGGCGACGCGACCTTCGGTGTGCGCAGGCCCGCGGTACCGGACCGGGCGAGCGCCGACGTCCCGTCGGCGACCTGGGGGACCTACCTGCCGGCCGGCTGGTACAGCCTGGACGACCTGAGCGACCCGTCGTGGACGTCGGTTTGCTGGTCGTCCAGGAGACGCTGACCGATCCCGGCCGGCGAAGCGCCGATTCAGGTCGAAGCGCCGAATCCGGTCGATCGGATTAATCGGATTAACCGGAATCGGCGCGAGAGGACCGGACCGATCAGTAGCGGTAGTGGTCGGCCTTGTACGGACCCTCGACGGGCACGCCGATGTAGTCCGCCTGCTGCTTGGTCAGCTGGGTGAGCCTCACGCCCAGCGCGTCGAGGTGCAGCCGGGCGACCTTCTCGTCGAGGTGCTTGGGCAGCACGTATACCCCGACGGGGTAGTTTTCGGTCTTCGTGAACAGCTCGATCTGCGCGATCACCTGGTTGGTGAAGCTGTTCGACATCACGAAGCTCGGATGTCCGGTGGCGCAACCGAGGTTCATCAGCCGGCCCTCGGCCAACACGATGATCGAGTGGCCGTCCGGGAACACCCACTCGTCGACCTGCGGCTTGATGTTGATCTTCTCGATGCCGGGGGTCCTGGCCAGGCCGGCCATGTCGATCTCGTTGTCGAAGTGCCCGATGTTCGACACGATCGCCTGGTGCTTCATCGCAGCCATGTGCTCGGCATGGATGATGTTGAAGTTGCCGGTCGTGGTGACGAAGATGTCCGCCGTCGCGACGACGTCCTCCAGGGTGGTGACCTGGAAACCGTCCATCGCGGCCTGCAGGGCGCAGATCGGGTCGATCTCGGTGACGATCACCCGGGCTCCCTGGCCGCGCAGCGCGTCCGCACAGCCCTTGCCGACGTCACCGTAGCCGCACACCACGGCGACCTTGCCGCCGATGAGCACGTCGGTGGCGCGGTTGAGACCGTCGATGACGGAGTGGCGGCAGCCGTACTTGTTGTCGAACTTCGACTTCGTCACCGAGTCGTTGACGTTGATCGCCGGGAATGCCAGCGTGCCGGCCTTCGCCATCTCATAGAGACGGTGCACGCCGGTCGTGGTCTCCTCGGTGACGCCCTTGATGTTCTTCGCGGTCTCGGTCCACCGACCCGGCTTCTGCGCGATGGTGCGGCGCAGGGTCTCCAGGACGATCGCGTACTCCTCGCCGTCCGCGGCGTCCGTCGCGGGGACCGCGCCGGCCGCCTCGAACTGGGCGCCCTTGTGGACGAGCAGGGTCGCGTCGCCGCCGTCGTCGAGGATCATGTTCGGGGTGCCGCCGTCCGGCCAGGCCAGCGCCTGGTCCGTGCACCACCAGTACTCCTCGAGGGTCTCGCCCTTCCAGGCGAAGACCGGCACGCCCCGCGGGTCGTCCTTGCTGCCGTTCGGCCCGACGACGACGGCGGCGGCCGCGTGGTCCTGGGTGGAGAAGATGTTGCAGGAGACCCAACGGACGTCGGCGCCGAGCGCTACCAAGGTCTCGATCAGCACCGCGGTCTGAATTGTCATGTGCAGGGAGCCCATGATGCGGGCGCCCCTGAGGGGCTGGCTGGCCGCGTATTCCGCCCGGGTGGCCATGAGGCCGGGCATCTCGTGCTCGGCAAGCCGGATCTCCTTGCGGCCGAACTCGGCCAGTGCGAGATCCGCGACCTTGAACTCGAAACTCATGCCCTCTCCTTCGACGCTCGGGCGGCTGCCGAGCCTATACGGCGGATGTCTCGTCCCGGTTTCCACCCGCCATCGGCCGCGGCCGTGATGCGCCGGCCTTGGAACGGGTTTCTTGAGCGTCCCACATGTCGCCGTGTTGACGAAGACCCGGTCCGGTTCTGTCGACCGCCGGGCCCGGGTCGTCCTGGCGCGGCTGGTGCACCCAGCCGCGTTCGTCCGCCCAGATCAACAGGGGTGGGAGGACGACCAGCGCGGACAGCAGGGCGATGGCGACGTTGAGGGCGACCAGCAGACCGAAGTCACGCAGCAGCGGTAGGGAGCTGAAGGCCAGGACGGCGACCCCGATCACGGCGGCGAGCGCGGAGACCACGAAGGCGCGTCCGGTGCGGGCCGCGGTCTGGTCGACGGCCTCCTTCGGTGTCAGGCCGCGTCGACGCTCTTCCAGGTGGCGAAGCACGAGCAGGGTGGTGAACTCGCTGCCCAGCGCGATGACGAGCGGGCCGCCGACCGCGGTGAGCGGGCTGAGATCGACGCCGACCAGCCAGGCGATCATGGAGCTGAGCCCGACCGCGATCAGCACCGGCACCAGCGACAGGACCGCCCGGACGATGCTGCGGTGCCAGACCAGCAGCATGAGCAGGACGCCGACCAGCGCGAAGTAGGTCAGCTGGGTCCGGTTCTTCGTGAAGTTCTCCAGCAGCCCGGTGCCGACCACGACGAGGCCCGACGGGGTGGCGCGTACCCCTTGCGGCGGATGGACCGTGTCCCGGATGTCGTCGACGATTGCGGCCTGCCGTTCCAACGAGCCCGATCCGGTACGGAAGACGAGGTTGAGCGCGTTGTGGGCCAGGTTCACCGTGGCGCGCTGGAGGTCGGGCGGTGCCGCGGCGTAGCCGAGCCGGACGTCCTGACCCGTCGGCAGGACGACCGTCGTGTTCGGCACCTCCATCATGAAGCTGATGGTCGTGACGAGGCTCGACGCGGTCAGCAGGTCGGCCGGGTCCTTCGCGAGCCGGGTGTTCGCGAACTCGGCGAGGAAGGCGACGGTGGCGTCGTCGAAGACGTTCGGTGACTGGACGTAGATGCCCAGCTCGCTGGCGGATCCGGTGCTCGCGCGCAGCGTGTTGATGTTCTTGATGACCTGACCCTGCTGGTCGACCCATTTCTCCGGATCGGTCTGGATCTTCAGTGTGCCGTCGGTGACGATCCCGACGGCGAAGACCGCGACGGACACGGCGACGAGCGGGAGCGCGGTGATCCGTGGCAGGGACCCCAGGGTGATCACCGTCCGACCCAGCGGGCCGTGGGTGTAGTCCTTCGGGGGGGTCGGCCGGCGACGTTCCCGCAGGCCCAACGAGGCGGTGAGGAACAGGATCGTGGCGATGACGATCACCGGCAGGCCCAGGGCGAGCAGCGTGCCGAAGTCCCGGATCATCGGGACGTCGCTGAACTCCAGCGCGAGGAAGGACAGCACCGCGGCGACGGTGGCGACACTCAGCGCGGGCAGCAGCCCGGCCAGGGCCGCGGTGACGGGATGGCCGGCCCGGGCCAGTTGGGCCTCCTCCTCCACCCGGCTGTGGAGCTGGACGGCGAAGTCGATGCCGACGCCGAGCAGCACCGGCAGACCGGAGATGGTCACCACCGACAGCGGGACACCCGCGTAGCCGGCGAGGCCGAACGCCCAGATGAGGCCGACGGCGACGACGCCGAGCGGGAGCAGCCGCCAGCGCACCGCGAAGGCGACGAGCAGCAGGCCGGCCATCAGTGCCAGGGAGATGCCCCCGAGGGTGACGAACCCGCCGCGCAGGTAGTCGTTGAGGTCGCGCAGCAGCGCGGGCGCCCCGGTCGACATCGTTGTCGCATTATCGAACATGCGTTCGGACGCGGCCTTCTCGGCCAGGGTCGCGGCCTGGCCCTCGGTCGTGAGGGAGGCGTTGCCCCGCAGTCGGGTGACCATCTGGCTGGTGGATTCGGTCGGGAAGAACGGCTTGATCGACTTACGGATGGCACCCGTGTTGTCGCGGAGCAGGAAGGAGACCCAGGCCGGGTTGTCGTAGACCCGCTCGGCCACCGGGATCGCCTGCATCCGCCGCAGTGTCGTGACGGAGTCGGCGAGGCGCCGCTGGGCGGAGACCGGATCCGGATCGCGGCGCTGGGCACCGAGCAGGATCTTCCCGGCGGGGCTGTTGACGGGATTGCCGTCCGGGCTCGTGACCAGGTTGTTCGTGAACTCCAGCGCCGTGAGCGGGGTGATCACCGATTCGATCCGGTCATCGGCGTCGAGGCTGGCCTGCAACTCCCGGAACTGGCTGATGTTGCGCTTGGTGAATAGGTCCTCGAGTCGTTCGCCCTTGTCCAGGGTGAACAGCGTGACCATCGCCTGGCCGCCGAAGAGGGACTGGTAGGCGACGTTGTCCCGGGCGACCTGGGAGTCGGGGTTCAGATAGTTGTCCTGGCCGGTGGTGAATTCCAGCCGGGTGGTTCCGAACCCCAGGGCGGCGGTGACGAGCAGCGCCACGACGGCGACGATGCCCGAGCGCCGACTGACCGTACTGACCATACGGGCGAGTGCCGCCGATGGCCCGGACCGGCGGTCCGGGCCCGACCCGTGCTCCGGTTCCGAGGTGCGGCCTGGCTCCGACCGGTGTTCGGGCCGGCCGGGATGATCGGCTGGATCGTCGGTGGAGGGGGAAGGCGTCGACATCGGTCACGCTCCGGAGTTATCCGCGTTGCCTCCGGATCGACGCGCGTTACCTGTCGGTCCGACGGCTGTGTCCCTGCTGTATAGCGCAGCAGGTCACACCGCCTGAAGGCCCCGGGGCAGCCGATTTCGCCGGAAAATGTTTCAGGCGATCAACACGCCCCGGGCCTGGCTCCCCGGGCTCGGCTACCGTCGCCATCCTCTCCGGGGTCGGACGTGCCCGGGGTCAGACGCCCGCGGACTCCCGTGACGGTCGGAGTTCGACGAGCGAGTCGTAGCTCGGGAAGAAGAGTCCCTCGTGCCCGTCATCCCAACGCACGACGAACGGCGGGCCTCCGTCCTCGCCGCGTACCTCGACCACGGTCCCGTGTCGTTCCGGGCTGCCCACCGTGCGGCCGTGGACGACGAACCTCTCTCCGACGGATGCGAACATCATGATGGTCGACCTCCCTGCCGGGCGATCCGGTCTGCTCTGCCTGGATGCTCCGGTGACCGATCGCATGCGCGTGCTCTTTCTGCCTAGCACGGAGCGTCGGTCGCGGCAGACCCGAAGCCCGAAAGGTCGCGAACTCCCGGTTCAGGACAGCCGCTCGACGACCAGCGCCATGCCCTGCCCGCCGCCGACGCACATTGTCTCCAGGCCGATGGTCGTGTCGGTGGTGCGTAGTCCGTTCAGCAGGGTGGTGAGTAGCCGGGCGCCGGTCATCCCGAACGGGTGACCGAGCGCGATCGCGCCACCGTGCACATTCAGCTTCGCGACGTCGAGCCCGAGCGCCCGGTAGGTCGGGATGACCTGCGCCGCGAACGCCTCGTTCAGCTCTACCAGGTCGACGTCGTCGATCGTCATCCCCGCCCGGGCCAGGGCCCGCCGGGACGCCTCCACCGGGGCCAGGCCCATGATCTCCGGTGACAGTGCGCTGACGCCGGTGGAGACGATCCGGGCCAGCGGGGTGATGCCGAGCTCGCGGGCCCTGGTGTCGCTCATGACGATGACCGCGGCGGCTCCGTCGTTGAGCGGGCAGGCGTTGCCGGCCGTGACGGTACCGTCCGGGCGGAACACCGGCCTGAGAGCGGCCAGCGCCCGCATCGTGGTTCCCGGCCGGGGACTGTCGTCGCTGTCGATCACCCCGCCGTCGGGCAGCGGCACCGGAATGATCTCCCGCTTGAAGAAGCCGTCCGCGACGGCCCGCTCCGTCAGGTTCTGCGAGCGGGAGGCGTACTCGTCCTGTTCGAGGCGGCTCACACCCGCGAGCTGGGCCACGTTCTCGGCGGTCTGCCCCATGGCGATGTAGACGTCGGGCAGCTCGCCGGCCGCCCGGGGATTCGTCCAGGGCGCGGACCCCGCCTGGGCACGGGCCGCCGTACGGGCCTGGGCCTCGCAGTAGCGCGGGTTCTGGGTGTCCGGCAGGCTGTCGCTGTTGCCCCTGACGAAGCCGCTGACGACCTCCACCCCGGCGGCGATGAACGCGTCACCCTCTCCCGCGCGCACGGCGTGCGCAGCCATCCGCAGAGCCTGCAGGGAGGATGCGCAGTACCGGGAGACCGTCGTGCCGGGAACGGTGTCGAACCCGAGGCTGACGGCGACGACGCGGCTGATGTTGTGTCCCTGTTCGCCTCCGGGTAGCCCGCAACCGAGGATGAGATCGTCGATGTCGGCCGGGTTGAGGGCCGGAACCTGGTCCAGGGCTGCCCGGACGATGATGGCCGCGAGGTCGTCGGCCCGCATCCCCCGCAGCGAACCCTTGAACGCCCGCCCGATCGGTGATCGGGTTGCGGCGACGACAACGGCCTCGGTCACATGCCCTCCCAGTTCTCGGTGTTCTTGGTGTTCTTGGCGTTCTCGGTGTTCTTGGCGGCAGGGTCGCGGAGGCCGTGGTCCCTGCGGCCAAATGATCAAAACCCTAACGCGGACGAGCGCCCGCGGTCGCGGGTGGCCGAGCCGACGCGGCGAGGGGGACCCGTCGGGTTACGCTTTGATCATCCCGTCGCCAGCGAGCCGGATGGCGTGCCCGATGCGAGCAGACCTTGGTACACCCCGTGATGTCGCGGCCCTCGCCGCGGCCGCGGGCGAGCTGCGCGAGTGCGCCGCCCGGCTGCGCCGACTCGTCCCGGAGGTGGCCGGGGTGCTGGCCGGTGCGCGTGCCGCCGACACCCCGCGGGCATGGCGGTCACCGTGGCGGATCCGGTGCGCCGCCCGGCTGGACGACTGGCAGCGGGCGCTTGACGTCGGCGCCGGGGTGCTGCGCGATCGGGCCGGGCTGCTCGACTGGCTCGCCGAGCGGTACGACGAGCGTGCCCACGCCTTGCGCCTCGGTCTAGGCGCGGCTGCCGTGGTATCCGCCGACGAGCTCGCCCGGCTGCGCCGGTTCGACGCGTCCGGCGGCGTCGGGAACGACCCACGGGTGTGGATGCTGGCGCACGGACTGGCCACCGGTGGCGTCGAGGGCGATGCCGGGGGGAGGGAGGACCTGCCCGGGGCTATCGGAGGCTCCGGCGATGCCGGCGACGCTGGGGGCAGGCCCGCCGTGAAGGTCCCGATTGACGAAACCGTTCTGTTCGATCCGGTCCTGCTGGGCGTCCTGTCCGACCGCCTGCGGGCGGCGGGCGACCGGTCGGCCGCCCTGGCCCGAGCCGTCGCCGCGGACGGGGGACGGTTGAGCCGGCTGCCCGATCCGTTCGGCGGCGTGGACTGGTCCGATCCGCACTGCCTGTTCGGGGAGCGCAAACCGTCCGCTCCGGCTGGCCTGCTCGGTCTGGCTGGCTCGTCCGGACGGGACGACCCCGTCGGGTTCGGACTGCACGCGGTCGCTGTCGGAGCGCCGGCCATGGCGCGCGGCATCGACCGGCGGATGGCGCGTTTCGCCGCGGCCGAGCTGGTCGCCCGCATCGGCACGGATCCGGCGACGGTGACCGTCAATGATCTGACGGCGATCAGCGTTCGGCTGGCTGGCCTGTCCGCGGCGATGCGCCAGGCGGTCATCTCCCGGCTGCGCGGCCGGCCTCTGGCGGTCCTTGCCGCGGTGGCCGCCCGGGTGATCGAAAATCCGAGCCCCGGCATCCTTGGTTACCTGCCGGCGCTGGCCGACCTCACCGACGCCCTGATCGCCGGGGCCTCCTCGGCCATGATCGGAGACGTCCTGCTGGCCTTCCCATGGCTCGAACCCGGCTACCCTGTCGTCCGCGGACGCCCCGGCGAGGTCGTGGCGGTCGACCGCACCGGCGACCCGACGGTGCGTGACGGGATCAGCCCGAGCGATGTGGGGCAGGGCGGCGTCGCCGACTGCTACCTCGTCGCGGCGCTGATCGGCATCGCCCGCCAGGATCCCGGACTACTCGCGGAGCGGCTGCGGGCCAACCCCAACGGTACTGTCACGATCATCATGCACCCCCGCGGACCGGCCGGCGCCGGCGTGGGCGTCACCGTCACGGCCAGCCTGCCCGCTCGTCGGGTCCAGCCGCCGTACGGGCGATCGGAGGACGAGGCACCCGGGCCGCGGGCGCCGGGCACCTCCCGGTCGCGTGCGGCTGGGTACGAGGAGGTCGCGATGGACGGCGACGACGCGGCGGGACGGCCGGAGCTGTGGCCGGCGCTGTACGAGAAGGCCTACGCCCGGCTGCACGGCGGCTATCCCGCCATCGAATTCGGAAATGCGGCGACGGCCCTGCGGACGCTCACCGGGCGATCGGCGCACGTGTTCGCCGCCCACGAGGCGACCGTTCCCGCCCTCGGGGAGCTCCTCGCCGACGGCGAGGTGGTGATCGTGACCACCCGGCGTCGAACCCGGCCCGGCGGACTCGTCGCGGCGCACGCCTACACCCTGCTCGCCGTGGACGTGGCGCGCCGGCGGGTGCTGCTGCGTAATCCGTGGGATCCGGCGCCCGGGCAGAACAACGAGCGGTGGTACGCCTGGGACGGGATCCTCCCGGATACGCATGCGGTCGTGCACGGCCCGACCCGTTAACGGTCGGTGGCTGCCGCCCCGCTACCGCTGCCGAATGATCGCCACCGGGGTGGGGCAGTGAAGCATGCACTGGTGGCTGACCGATCCCAGCAGCAGCTCGGCGAAGCCGCCGTGACCGCGGGCGCCGACGACGACGAGATCGCACTCGCGACCCTTGACGATCAAGGCCTGGGTGGCCGAGGCGGGCAGCACCACGGCCCGTAGGTCTAGTCCGGCCGGCAGCTGGCCGCGGTCGCGGACGCCCGCGATGGACTCGTCGAGCACGGCCCGGGCCTGGTCCTCCAGGGCCTGGGTGATCTCCCCCGGTGCCTCGGCGAACGGCAACGGGATCGCCGCGAGCCAGGCGTGCACGGCGATCAGCGAAACCCCGCGCAGTGCGGCCTCCCCGGCGGCCCAGGCGAGGGCCGACAGTGCGTTGGGGGAGCCGTCCACACCCACGGCGATCGGTCGGGACGGTCGGGACGGTCGGGACGGTGCGCCGGCCGGGGTCGTGCCTTCGGCGGCGGTCGCGCCCGAGCCGGCGGTCGCGGCCTCGACGTCACCGCGGGCGATCACGATCGGAACCGTGGCGTGTACGGCGACGGAGGCACTGACCGACCCGATCCGCAGCCGGTGCAGCAGCCCCTGCCCCCGGGCGCCGACCACGATCATGCGGGCGTCGCGGCCGACCGTCAGCAGGGCCTCCGCACCCGGCAGGTCCACGGCCTGCTCCGTTACGGAGACGATCGATCCCGGTGGCGTGACCGCCGTCACGGTTTCGTGCAGCGTCCGCTCGGCCGCCTGCGCCAGGCCGGCACGCATCCCGGGCTGGGCCGGACCACGGGCGAAGCCGATCACGGCTTGGATGCCGCNCCCCTGCCACTCCGCCTCGGTGAACGCCCAGCGCAGCGCCGTGTGGGAGCCCTCGGAACCATCGACCCCGACCACGATGTCGGCCATCGTCCGCCTCCTTCGAAGCCCGGTCCGGGATACCCGGCTGGTCGGCCGGGAACCCCGTCCGCCCGCGGGGGAGGCCAACGCGGGGGAGGCCAACGCGGGGGAGGCCAACGTGGAGTGGAGCTGCCCGCCGATCAACAGCTTCCGGTGTTGTTTTCGTGTGTTCGGGCCAGGTGAACCCTACGTTGGACCATCCTTCCCACCCGTCGGCGTGATCCATGGTGAGAAGTGGTGAATGGTTGGGTCACCGGTCCCCGGTAACCCCGTCGTCGGACCGGAAGCCACTGGGCGCCAGCCGCTCCCCTGCCGTGATCGATCGATAAGACGACGAGGTACGACAATGGAGGTCCACGATCTCTGTTGTCGGTGACGGTGGTTGGCGTCCGTTGTGTGGCGGCGGGTCGATCGGGCGAGGTGGCTGTTCCCGTCCGGCCTCGCCGGGCAAGGACGAAGAATGCCGTGACCGGGCGGTCCGGTTTCTCCCGGTGTTCCGGTTCCCGGCGATTTTTCTTGTGCGCCGAGTCCCGTCGTAGTTCCGGATACCGGTGGGCCGGTTCAACCGGTGAGCGCGCCCGGACTTTCCTCCGCACGTGCCGTGGGCAGGATGTACTCGGGCGCGGTCACCGTGGCGGCCATCCCTCCGGCCATCCCTCCGGCGAGGTGCGGGGGGATCCTCCACGCCGCCGAGTCCTCCTCCCCGGGGATGCAGTCCCGCCGGGTGACGCGGTAATAAGGAATTGAATATGACGGATTAAAAATCGATTTCTGGTGTCACCCGATGAGGTTGAAGGCAGGGAGAAGAACTGCTCGGGAGGTCTTTCCGGATGGCCCGGTGTGGCCTTTTCGTGGCCGCCGGCCCCATCTTTTGCTTTGCGTCAGTCGCGCGATGTTTGATGCGTCTGTCGCACCACGAGTCCCCAACGAGGGTGATGAAGTCATGTCCTCTTCATGTGAATGTGGTGGCCCTCCCCAGGAGCCTCCCCTCCAGGCACGGAGTACCGTGCCTGGACAGACGTTGACCGGTCCCCGACCCACCGAACCCGTTCAGGTCGGCATGATCCCCGGGCAACCCGCCCCGGTCCGCTCGGGCGGGCGCAGTCCGTCAGCTTCGAGTGACCCCGCCGAGGAAGGGAGGCACGTGGCGTCGGCCGTGACCCAGCTTGCCCTCCCCGGTGCTCTGGTTCTGGTCCGTGCGCAGGAGCCGGGCACGCTGGTGTCCGATCGCGGGGGATGGCAGCGGGCGGTGCTGCGGGCGGCCCTGCCGTCGGCGGCGAAGCTGGTCGCGTTGACGCTGGCGAGCCACGTCGCCGAGGTTCCGCCGGCGGCGCCCGCCGGTGCCGCGGTGAGCGCCCCCGGCCTGGTCACCCTGGTCGCGGAGACCGGTTACAGCCGGACCCACGTGCAGCGCCAGATCACCAGGCTGCGTAACCAGGGCTGGTTGGCGACGGTGGCCCGGCCCGCGGCTGGCAGGACGACGCGGTTAGCCCTGAGCATCCCCGAGGCCGCCGTACGGGCAGGCGAGGTCCGCCTGGTCGAGGCCGACGTCGCATCCTCGCCGGCGGCTCCGGCGTCCGCGGCTCCGGCGTCCGCGGCTCCGGCGTCCGCGGAGGCCGGCTCGGCAACCGCCGCCTCGGCCGCGCCCGCTCGTCGGCGCCGCGGCGGTCGCCGTGGCCGGATCGGCCTGCGGACGGCGTCTGCGGTCGGCCGTCGTCCCCGGGCGATGGCGTCCGTGGCGGGCGATGGCTCGCCTGGTGCCGCCAGCCCGGCGGTCAACCTCGCCCCCTCGAGGGGCGCCGACCGCCCGGACAGCGCCGGTTCGGATGATCCGGACACCGCCCGTTCGGATGATCCGGACACCGCCCGTTCAGACCAGCCGGAGCCGGGTGACGCCCGAGCGGACGGCGACCCCCAACCGGCTCCGGCCGTGGGCACCGTCGATCCCGCCACCCGCGGGGCCGTGACGGACGAGCCACACGTCCTGACGGACGAGACCGCTGGGGCAGCGGACGCGTCGACTCCCGAACCGGAGCGGGGCGCCCCGACAGTCCCGTTGCCCCCTCCGCCGCCCGAGCCGATGACCCTGGCCGCCAGCCAGGTGATCACGGTCCTCGCGAACGCGATGCGGCGCCCGACGTCCGACTACCTGGCTATCTACCAGAAACTGCGGGTGATCCTGGAGGAGGACAGCTGGGAACCGGTTGAACTGGCCCTGCATCTAGTGCACATCATCACGACCGGTGTCCTGGTCGGGGATGGCGACGAGATCGACAATCTGTCCTGGCGACTCGATCGCCTGCCCAGGGCGTCCGCCGACTGCAACTGCCGCGCCTGCCTGGAGAACCGGGGGATCAGGACCGGACCGACGCCGGGTTCCACCGTCCCGAACCAGGGGCGCGGGCGCTACACCCGCACCGCGAAGGAGAAGGGACCCGCGCCCGGACGCCCAGGATGGGAGGCCTACGGGTCCCGAGCCGCCCGCCCGGAATCCGAGGCGCCGCCCGTGTCGATCCCGCGGCCACCGCTGGAGGCTATCGAGGAGGCCGCTCGCGCGGGACGTGCGCATGCCCAGATGGCGAGCCAGTCGGCGGCTGACGGCGCGGCCTGAGCCGGTCGACCTGTGGTCCGGGTCGCTCGCCGCGGCGAGCGGCGGCGGGCCGCGGATGGTGACGGTCAGTGGCGGATGGTGTTGCATAGTCCCAGCGACAGCCCATCATGGGAAGTCATGGTGACTTCGGTGGACGACACCCGTGGCTGATTCCGGGTCGGACGGCGGCTATGACGCCGACGTGATCGTGATCGGGAGCGGGTTCGGCGGCAGCGTCAGCGCGCTACGGCTCGCGGAGAAGGGCCATCGTGTCCTCGTGCTGGAGGCCGGTCGCCGGTTCACCCCGGACACGCTGCCGAAGAACAGCTGGCACGTTCGCCGGTATCTGTGGATGCCGCGGTTGGGCTGCCACGGTATCCAGAAGATCACCTGGTTGGGTCGGGTCGTGGTGCTGTCCGGAACGGCGGTCGGTGGCGGCTCGGTCGTCTACGCGAACACGCTGTACCGCCCGCTCGACGCCTTCTATACCGACCCGCAGTGGCGGGACATCACCGACTGGCGCCGTGAGCTGGAGCCGTTCTTCGACCAGGCCGAACGCATGCTCGGGGTGAATCCCAACCCGACGACGACGTACTCCGACGAGGTGTTCCGCACGGTCGCCGAGGAGATGCGGGTCGGGTCCACCTTCGCGGCGGCGCCGGTCGGTGTCTTCTTCGGCCGCGACGGCAGCCGGGAACCCGGCGTGCGTGTCCCTGACCCGTACTTCGGCGGCGCCGGCCCGGCTCGGACGGGATGCGTAGAGTGCGGGGAGTGCATGAGCGGCTGCCGTCGAGGGGCCAAGAACACCCTCGACTGTAACTACCTGTACCTGGCCGAGCGGGCCGGTGTGCGGGTAGTCCCGGACACCACGGTCACGGCTGTCCGGCCACGCTCGACCGGCGGGTATGAGCTCGACATGGTCCGGACGGGGGGTCTCGTCCGGCGTCGGCGACGTACCCTCACCGCGGAGCAGGTCGTGTTCGCCGCCGGCACCCTGGGCACCCAGCGGCTGCTGCTGGCGATGAAACAGAGCGGTGACCTGCCGGCGTTGTCCGACCGGCTCGGTCATCTCACCCGGACGAACTCCGAGGCGATCCTGGGCGCATCCAGGCTGCGCCCCGATCAGCGGATCGCCCGGGGAGTCGCGATCACCTCGTCCTTCCACCCCGACGAGCACACCCACATCGAACCCGTGCGCTACGGCCGGGGGAGCAACCTGATGGCACTGATCAGCGCGTCGATGACCGACGGCGGCGGGCGGGTGCCGCGCTGGCTGAAATACCTGCGTCAGGTCGTGCTCCACCCACATCAGGCGCTGGCGTCGTCACTGCCCTGGCGATGGTCCGAGCGGACCATCATTGCGCTGGTCATGCAGTCGTGGGACAACTCGTTGATCGTCTCCCTGCGCCGTGGGCCGTTCGGTCTCGGCTGGCTGACGAGTCGGCAGGGACACGGTGAGCCGAACCCCTCCTGGATCCCGGAGGGCAACGATGCCGCCCGCCGGATCGCGGCCAGGATGGGCGGCTACCCCGGCGGGTCGATCGGCGAGATCGCCAACATCCCGCTGACCGCGCACATCCTCGGCGGGGCCCCCATCGGCACGGATCCCACCACCGGAGTGATCGATCCCTACCACCGGGTCTTCGGATACGAGGGGCTGCACGTCGTCGACGGCGCCGCGGTCTCGGCGAACCTCGGCGCGAACCCGTCGTTGACCATCACTGCGCAGGCCGAACGGGCGATGTCCTTCTGGCCGAACAAGGGGGAACCCGACCCGCGCCCACCTCTCGGGGCGGCCTACCGGCCGGTTGCGCCGAGAGCACCGGCGCACCCCGCCGTCCCAGCCGGCGCTCCCGGGACCTACCGCGTGGTCGGCCCGGTCGGCCCGGTCGGCCCGGTCGCGGGGACGAGGTGACCGGTTGCCGGATGCTGGCCACGAGCTGCCGGGATGCGGGTGCGTCCGGCAGCCACGCTTTGCCCGGCACGTCGATCGCCGGCACGTCGATCGCCGGCACGTGATCTCAGCGCCGCCGGCTGGGCGCACCGCGCGACGGGTCGACGCCGGGCAACTCCTCGAAGTCAGGGGTCGCCGAGGCGGACAGGCCTTCGTCGAAGGCGCCCCGGGTATCAGTGCCGGCGGGGGATGCGGTGGTGCCGGCGGGGGATGCGGTGGTGCCGGCGGGGGATGCGGTGGTGCCGGCGGGGGATGCGGTGGTGCCGGCGGGGGATGCGGTGGCGGTGGTGTCAAGCGGCACGGGTTCGGCGGTGGTGGCCGGGCTTTCCTCCGCCTGGGCCAGGTACCGCCGCACCGCGGCGGTCCCCGCCGCACCCGCGCCGACGAGGGCGAGCGTGAGGAACTCCCGCCGCCGACGGCGGTGCACCCTCGCGAGCTTGGACTCGGCCTTCGCCAGCCGCTTTTCCAGGATCTCCTGGGCTTTGTCGGCCTGCAGGCGCGCCTTGGCCTCGCGCTGCACCGCGCGCCGGGAGCGATGCTTCTCCGCCCGCAGTTCGGCGGCGGCCCGGGCGCGTTCGGCGGCGAGCTCGGCATGCGCCCGGGCCTTCTCGATCCGCCTGGCGGTCCGACCGGACACGGCGGTGGCTTTGCCGACGGCCCGGCCCGCGGCCTTCCCGGCCGCCTTCTGGGCCGACGCACCGGTCTTGGTGGCCGTGCTGGAGGCGTCGGAGATCCGGTGCGCCACGCTGGCGCCCACATCCCTGGTGGCCGACGCGGCCGAGCCGGCCGTACCCCCGGCCTTGCTCGCCGCCTTGTGAGCGACCGTGCCGGCGCGGTCGGCGGCGCTCTTCGCGGTGTCGGACAGCCCGCTAACCGGCACCGTGTCGGCGACATGTGACAGTCTGTCCTTCAATATCGTACTCATGGTGCCCTCTCGTTGAGCCGATGGTCGAGGCGTCCGACCATCGAACTGGTGGTGTGCCCAGGTATCGGTGTGGTCAAGATCTGTGAAGTGTGCCGTACCCCGTCGGCGGGCTTCTCCAACGCGTTAACCCTCCGTAGCGTGTCACTAATACTTGGGTGACATGTCTGGGCTGTGCCCTTGGGAAGGTGTACCCGGTGCGAACCTCGGTGATGGAATTCCCCCGCGGCGCCCGGCGCATACGATCGAGACCCATCCGGACGCCGGCTGACCAGACACCCGCAGAGATCGATCTGAAGAGAAGAGAGGCTCATGGCCGAGGAGCTGTACGCGACGCTGCGGACGACTCAGGGGGACATCGAGATCCGCTTGTTCCCCGACCACGCTCCCAAGACGGTGCGGAACTTCGTCGGCCTCGCGACCGGCACGCAGGAGTGGACGGACCCGGAGACCGGTGCCAAGAAGACCGGCACGCCGCTGTACAGCGGAACGATCTTTCATCGGGTCATTCCGAACTTCATGATCCAGGGCGGTGACCCGCTGGGCTCCGGTCGAGGTGGTCCGGGCTACCGGTTCGCCGACGAGTTCCATCCGGACCTGACCTTCAACCGGCCGTACCTGCTCGCGATGGCGAACGCCGGACCGGGGACCAACGGCTCGCAGTTCTTCGTCACGGTCGCGCCCACCGACTGGCTCAACCGCAAGCACACCATCTTCGGTGAGGTCACGCGGGGAACCGACGTGGTGGATGCGATCGCCAAGGCGCCGACCGGGGCGCAGGACCGGCCGAAGTCCGACATCGTCATCCAGGAGATCGTGATCGACCGCCGGTCCGCCTGACCGGCCGGTCACCGCCTCGAACCCGGGAGTACGGCGCATGAGAGCTCCAGCCGCGCGGCGTGCGCGGTCGTCGGCCGCCGCGTGCGTACGGGCGGCCGGACGTGTTCACGTCAGCCGTACCCCTCCGGCGGCGACGCTGGCCTCCGGGGCGGCGCGGTGACGGCGAACCCGCCCGTCGAACCGCCCACGGATGACCAGCCGGGCGGCCCGGAGCAGCGCCCGGCCGGATCGGGGCACCCGGTGGCCGAGCCGGGGTGGCGACCCACGGTCGGCCCGGCGCCCGGCTGGTCGGGGTGGACTCCACCTTCCGGTTCCGGCGGTCCCCCGCCGCCCGCGGGCGGTTTTCCCGCGGGCGGTTTTCCCGCGGGTGGTCCTCCCGCCGGCCGGCCGCAGCCACCCGGCGCCGCGATGATCCCGCACTGCTACCGTCATCCGGACCGGGAGACCTACGTCTCCTGCCAGCGCTGCGGCCGGCCGATCTGCCCCGACTGCATGCGCCCGGCGGCGGTCGGCTTCCACTGCCCGGAGGAGGGCGACCGCTCCACGCCGCAGCGCCGAACGCGGACCACACTCGGCGGCCCGGCTCAGGTCGCCCGGCAGGGGCTGGTCACCCAGATCCTCATCGGCCTGTGCGTCGCCGCCTACATCCTGCAGGGCGCGCCCGGGCTGACCGGCCGCGGCACCTTCAACCGCTTCACCGGCGACTTCGCCATGATCGGAATCCGGATCGCGGCGGACGACCAGTACTATCGGCTGCTGACCGCGGCCTTCCTGCACGCCGGCGTGCTCCACATCCTGTTCAATATGTACGCGCTGTATCTGCTCGGGTTTCAGCTCGAGGCGATCCTCGGGCGGGCTCGGTACCTCGCGCTGTTCGTGGCGGGGGCGCTCGGTGGGAACACCCTGAGTTACGTGCTCGGTGACGGGTTCACCGTGTCGGTCGGCGCGTCCACCGCGATCTTCGCGTTCTTTGCCGCCTACTACATCATCGCCCGCCGCCTGCGGGTGGACTCCCGGCAGATCCTCATCGTGCTCGGGATCAACCTCGCCATCACCTTCTCGTTCAGCAACATCGACAAATGGGGGCATCTCGGTGGGCTGGCTGTCGGTGCCATCATCGGTCTGATCTACGCCTACGTCCCGCCCCGCCGGGTGCTGCTCCAGGCGGGCGGGGTCGCCGCCGTGCTCGCGTTGCTGTTCGCCGCCGCGATCATCAAGTCGTCGACACTGGTGTAGCCCGGCAGTTGTAGCCCGACAGCCCTGGTCGCGGGGGTGAGGACGGCCGCGACGCTTGCACGCCGCCGAGTAGCGGCTACCATTCGCTTTCTTGTCAATACTCATAGTAGCGATCTACGTGTGGTGGCGATAGCGTGATGGATGCCGTGGCACGGCGCGGGCAGGGGGATCAGATGGCACATTCACCGGTGCGGCGCAGCGGGGGCAGTCCCTTCCCGCCGATCGCCGAGTACGGATTCCTGTCCGACTGTGAGACGTCCTGTCTCGTTGCCCCCAGCGGCAACGTCGAGTGGATGTGTGTGCCCCGGCCCGATGCCCCGAGTGTCTTCGGGTCGGTGCTGGACCGGTCGGCCGGGGGCTTCCGTTTCGGTCCCGAGCGTACGCAGATCCCGGCCGGCCGGCGCTACCTCCCCGGGACGAACATTCTCGAGACCACCTGGCAGACGCCGAACGGCTGGCTCATCGTCACCGATTGCCTGGTGGTCGGGCGCTGGCATCGCACCCACAAGCGTTCGAACACGCACCGTCGGACGCCGAGCGACTGGGACGCCGACCACGTGCTGCTCCGGCTGGCTCGCTGTGAGCACGGCTCGGTGGATCTCAGCCTGGTGTGCGAGCCGAACTTCGACTACGGCCGTGAGCCCGAGTCCTGGCAGTACGAGGGAGAGGATTACTCCTCCGGCGTGATCAGCCATGCGGGCACCAACGTCACGCTGCGGCTGCGTACCGACCTGCGGCTCGGTTTCGACGGCCGGCGGGCACTGGCTCGCACCACGCTGCGGGAGGGGGACACCGCGTTCGTCGCGCTCACCTGGCGCCCGGAGGAGCCCCTGCTTCCGGACACCTACCTGCAGGCGTGCGTCGCCGTCGACCGGACAACGGAGTTCTGGCGCCAGTGGCTGTCGCGGGGAATGTTTCCCGACCATCCCTGGCGGCGCCATCTGCAGCGCAGCGCCCTCGCGCTGAAAGGACTGACCTACGCGCCGACCGGTGCTCTGCTCGCCGCCTCGACCACCTCGTTGCCGGAGACCCCGCGCGGCGAACGGAACTGGGACTACCGATACAGCTGGATCCGCGATTCCACCTTCGCGCTGTGGGGCCTGTACACCCTCGGGCTGGACTACGAGGCCAACGATTTCTTCTCGTTCATCGCCGACGTCGCCGAGAACGATGACGACGACATCCAGGTGATGTACCGGGTGAGCGGCGAGCCGAAGATCGACGAGGAGGTCCTCGGTCACCTGTCCGGCTACGAGGGAGCCTACCCGGTACGGATCGGCAACGCAGCGGCACTGCAACGTCAACACGACGTCTGGGGTGTCGTTCTCGACTCCGTGTACCTGCACACCAAGTCCCGTGACTACCTCTCCGAACGGCTCTGGCCGGTGCTCGTGCGCCTCGTCGAGGCGGCGGCCACGCACTGGCGGGAGCCGGACCGCGGGATGTGGGAGGTGCGCGGGGCGCCGCAGCACTTCACCGTGTCCAAGATGATGTGCTGGGTTGCCCTGGACCGGGGTCGGCGGCTGGCGCAGATGCGGGGGGACGCCAAGACGGCGGCGCGCTGGCGGGCCGTGGCGGAGGAGATCCACGCCGAGGTGTGCGAGAAGGGTGTGGATCATCGCGGTGTGTTTACCCAGTACTACGGATCGAAGGCGCTCGACGCCTCACTGCTCCTGATTCCGCTGCTCGGGTTCCTGCCGGCGGCCGACGAACGCGTGAAGGCCACCGTGCTCGCGATCGCCGACGAGCTGACCGTTGACGGGCTGGTCCTGCGCTACCGCACGGAGGAGACCGACGACGGGGTCTCCGGCACCGAGGGCGCCTTCCTGATCTGCTCGTTCTGGCTGGTCTCCGCCCTGGTGGAGATCGGCGAGCTGACCCGTGCCCGGCAGCTGTGTGAACGGCTGCTGAGCCTCGCCAGCCCGCTGGATCTCTATGCCGAGGAGATCGATCCGGTCAGTGGCCGCCATCTCGGAAACTTCCCCCAGGCGTTCACCCATCTGGCCCTGATCAACGCGGTGATGTACGTGATCAGGGCCGAGGACGCCGAGGCCTACGCCCGGCCGTCCCCCTCGACCTGATCGTGCAGGCCGGTCCCGGGACAGGTGGCCACGGCGATCAGGCGAACCCGAGCGGGTCGTGGCATTAACGTGGGAGCTGTGGCCAGCCTGGAGGTTGTGGACAAGCGGGTCGAGGTCGTCCTGCGCGGGCTTGAACGGATCGGCGCGGTGCGTGGGGACGTCTCCGTGCGGCTCGACGAGGTACTCGACGTACGCCTGGCGGCGGATGCGTTCGCGGAAGTGCACGGATGGCGGGCGCCCGGGACCGGACTGCCGCGCGTCATGGCCCTCGGGACCTGGCGGTCGCGGGGCGGCAAGGAGTTTGTCGCTGTCTACCGCGGCCGGCCCGCGGTCGTGGTGGAGGTCCGCCCGGGTGGCGAGTTCCGGCGCCTGATCGTCACAACCGGCGACGCCGAACGCGCCGTGGCGCGTCTGCGCAGGGCGGTCATCGCGCGCTGACGGTCCCGGATCCGGACCCGGCGTCAGGGCCGGCCGTCAGTCGGACCCGGACCCGGACCCAGCCCCGGACCCAAGGATCGCCTCGGCTTCCACTTCGACGACCCAACGCTCGTCGAGTAGTCCCGCAACGACGACCATCGTGGCGGCTGGGCGGATCGCGGCGAACAGCTCGCCGTGGACGGCGCCGACGGCCGGAGCGTGGGCGGGATCGGTGATGAACATCCGGGTACGGGTGACGTCACCGAGATCGGTGCCCGCCTCGCGCAGTGCGGTGCGGATGATCTCGAAGCACCGCCGGGTCTGCAGCTCAGCGTCCGGTGGAACCGTGTCGTCCGGCCACACCGGCCCAGTCCCACTGACGAACACGCGTTCGCCCACGCGGAGCGCCCGGGAGAACCCGATCGTGGCTTCGTAGGGTGAGGAGCCGGAAATCTTCTGACGTTCAGGATGCAACAGGATTCCCTGGGTAATCGGTGATCAAGGTGGAGGTATCCACACTTGTGGACAACGGTTGTGGATGAATAACACGGCTGGAAGCTCTGGTGGTTGTGCCGGGCGTGGCCATCAGGCGTCTGGCGTGCGGGCCGGCTATCGCCACTGGGTCGACACGGCCAGTCCGACGACGACAAAACCAAACCCGATAAGGATGTTCCAGCCGCCCAGCCCCTCCATCCCCAGGACGCCGCCGTTGGAGAAGTAGTAGACGAGCAGGTAGGCGATCCCGAGCAGGAAGAACGCGAGGATCAGACCGCCGAACCAGGGCGGGGACGGCGGCTTCCGCCTGCGTGCCGACGCGCCCGCGGTGGTGGTCGGGGTTGGCTTCTTGGGCTTGCGGCGTCGTGACTCGGGCACTGCGGAACTCCTCGATGGCCGTGCGTGGACGAGAGCGGCGACCGTCGTCGCCGTCCTCGTCCGGCCATCGGCGGTCTCGCGCTGGGTACCAGCGTAGACAGGGCGTCCGTGGAAACGCCGTTGCGTACCGGCCGGCGGGATTCACCTCCGGTCGGGGCCCGGGCGACGCCGACGTCGCGGCCGGTGCCGGGGCGATCAGACCCATGTGGCATCGAGAGCGCCATCGGCCGCGTAGCCTGCGCGGGAGGCGATACCTCCGACGCGGCGGACGGATCGCCCGGCCGGGCTGGTTGTGGCATGGTCGCGTGCCGCCCCCGGCGATTCATCGGCATGCATGGGTGAACCGTTCAGCGGGGCACCGAGGGAGATTGGGGACGACGGTGCACGGCGGGCTACGGCCCTGGCCCTGGCCGGGGGGCCGGTCGCGGCGGGTGATCTGGGCGGTGTCGCTGTTCTGGGCCGGCGTGCTGTCCGGCGTCGTGGTGCTGGACGGCGGCCCGTTCGATCGGGCCGGCCCGCGGGACACTGCCGCTTGGGCGGCCCAGGAGCGGGCGGGAGTCGCGCAGGTTGTAGACGAGGAGGCGGGCCGGGTGGCCGACCGCCGCGCCGGGCTGGACGCCGAGTCGCGGCGGCGCGCGACCACGGCGCAGGCCGTCCCGTCGGGGGCACCGGGCTTCGCGCTCGGGACCGATGCCGCCGCCCGGTCCCTGGTCGAGTCGCTGGCCGGTCCCGCGGGGTTGGCCCCGGTGCGCGGGCCGGCGCTGACCGTCGAGCTGGACGACGCCCCGCGGGAGGGCCGGGGTGGCCCGTACGCCCCCGGCGTGCCCGCCCCGAGGCCCGACGATCTCATCGTGCACCAGCAGGATGTCCAGGCGGTCGTGAACGCGCTGTGGGCCGGCGGCGCCGAGGCGATGAGCATCATGGACCGCCGGGTGACGGCACTGACGGCGGTCCGCTGCGTCGGGAACACTCTTCTGCTGCACGGCGAGGTCTTCTCCCCGCCGTTCCGGATCACGGCGATCGGGGAGGTCGCCGCGCTGCGCTCCAGCCTGCAGGCCAATCCGCAGGTCACGATCTACCGGCAGTACGTCGACGCCTACCGGCTGGGATACCGCGTCGAGGAGGCCGCCGACAGCCGGCTACCCGGCTACGACGGGCCGATCGACCCGTCCGGCATCGCCAGGCGCGGCTAGGAGAACGCCGCCGTCCGCAGGGTCTCGACCTCGGCGGACAGCCCCGGTGCGAGCCTGCGCGCCGCGCCGCCGTCGCCGCACTGGTCCAGCCAACGGGCGAGGATCAGGTGGCCGCCCTGGGTGAGGACGGACTCCGGGTGGAACTGCACGCCCTCGAGCGGGAGGCGTCGATGGCGCAGCGACATCACCACGCCGCTTTCGGTCCGGCCGGTCACCTCGATTTCCTCGGGAAGGGTGTCCTCCTCGACGGCCAGCGAGTGGTAGCGGGTCGCGACGAACGGCGACGGCAGGTCCGTGAGAACGCCGGTCCGGTCATGGCGGACGACCGAGGTCTTGCCATGCAGCAACTCCGGGGCGCGGTCGACGGTAGCGCCGAACGCGACCGCGATCGCCTGATGGCCCAGGCACACCCCGAGCAGCGGCATGCCGCCCGACGCGCAGGCTCGCACCATGGGAATGCTCACGCCGGCCGCCTCGGGCGTACCCGGTCCCGGGGAGAGCAGGACCCCGTCGACGCCGAGCGCGGCGAGGTCGGCCGGCGTCATCTCGTCGTTGCGGCGCACGATGCATTCGGTCTCGAGCTGGCCCAGGTACTGGACAAGGTTGAAGACGAACGAATCGTAGTTGTCGATCACCAGGATGCGCATCAGATCGTGACCTCCCGCGGCATCAGGCACCCTGCCGTGGGCGGCCGCAGTCCCATACTGCCTGAGCAGCCACGACCGCCTCCGTCGGCGCGACGACCTCAGGTGCCGCCACCGCCGGAACCGCCACCGCCGTTGCGGCCGCCCAGCAGCCCCCCCAGGCCGCCCGGCTTCGTCGTGGCCGGTGTCCCAGGGGTGGGATTACCCGTCGGGCTCGGCGAAGTGCTGGTCGGCTCCGTGGTCGGGGTGGGCCCGGTTGGCGTCTCGGTTGGAGTCGGCGGCGCGGTGGTCTGGATCTGCTGGGCGACGGACAGCGTGATGGTCGAACCCCGAGGGACGTTGCCGCCGGACGGGCTCTGGTCCACAACCGTCCCCGGCGCCACGTTGTTGTTCGCGACGGGCTGCTGGGCCGCCCTCAGCCCGTAGCGGCCGAGTTCGGCGGCGGCATTGTCGTACGTGCGGTTGCGCACGTCGGGAACGTTGACGTTCGGGCTGACCACGTTGAGCGTGACCGTGCTGCCGCGCTTGACGGCCGAACCCGCCTGCGGATCGGTGCTGTCCACCGTGCCGACCTTCTGGCTGGTCGGGTTGCCGTAGGCCATCGGGTTCGGGACCAGCCCCAACGCCCGCAGGGCCGCCTCGGCCTCGGCCTGGGTCTTCCCGATCAGGTCGGCGGGGATCTGGACGTCGTCGGCGGCCTTGCCGATCGACAGGGTGATCACCCCCTTGGCGGCGACCTCCTTGCCTTCGGCCGGGTCGACCGCCGTGACCCGACCGGCCAGGTCCGGTGAATCGACCAGCTTCGTGACCACCTCCCCCCCGAAGCCGGCGCTCTGCAGCCGGGCGCGGGCCTGCTGCTCGTTCTGCCCGACGAGGCCGGTCGGGACGAGGATCTTCTTCGTGGAGGCGGTGTTGTCACCGGTGCTGAGGAAGGTCGTGGCGAGCAGGACGACGGCGACGAAGACGATGACGATTCCGAGACCCGCGAGGATGTACTTCCACGCCTGGGAACGCTCCTGATTGGGAACGGCCCGCCGGTCGATGGCCCCGGTCACGTCGTAGCGGTCGAACGGACCGGTGCCGAACCGGCCGTCGTCGTAGGGGACGTCGCGGTAAGTGGTCTGGTCGTCGTTGCGGTAGTCGTCGTCGCGGTAGCGGTCCCGGGTGGGATAACCCGCTCGGTCACCGCGGCTGAGGATCGCCGTGCCGGGCGCGGCCGGGCCGAGGGTGGTGGCGGCCCCGCCCGCGCCACCACCTCCCATCATGGCGTGCACGCGCCGTCCGGCCAGCGCCCGTTCCAGATCGTCGCGCATCTCACCCGCAGTGCCGTAGCGGTCGTCGGCGTCCTTCTCCATCGCCTTGAGGACGATCGCGTCGGCCTCGGGGGAGATGTCGCGATCGTGAGCGGACGGCGGCAGCGGGTCCTCCCGCACGTGCTGGTAGGCCACGGCCACCGGGTTGTCCCCGCGGAACGGCGGCGACCCGGTGAGCAGTTCGTAGAGCAGCACCCCGGTGGTGTAGACGTCGCTGCGGGCGTCAACGCGGGCTCCTCGGGCCTGCTCCGGGGACAGGTACTGAGCGGTGCCGATCACCGCCGCCGTCGCGGTCATGGTCGAGGAGGTCGCGGTGGTGGCGCGGGCGATGCCAAAGTCCATGACCTTGACCGAGCCGTCCGGGCTGAGCATCACGTTCGCCGGCTTGATGTCGCGGTGGATGATCCCCATCCGGTGGCTGTAGTCCAGGGCGGCACAGACGTCGGAGGTGATCTCCATAGCGCGGCGTTCGGTGAACCGGCCCTCGGTCTGCAGCGCGTCGCGCAGGGTCCGTCCCTCGATGAACTCCATCACGATGTAGGGGATCTGCGCCCCGTTGATGAGGTCCTCGCCCGTGTCGTACACCGAGACGATCGCGGGGTGGTTCAGCGCGGCCGAGGACTGCGCCTCTCGGCGGAACCGGGCGAGAAAGGTGGGATCACGGGCGAGGTCCGGGCGCAGCGTCTTGACGGCGACCTCACGGCCGAGCCTGATGTCACGACCGCGGAAGACCTCCGCCATGCCGCCATAGCCGATGCCCTCGCCCAGCTCGTAACGCCCGCCGATGATCTGCGGCCCAGCCCCCGGGGCATACATCTCCGTCACGTCGGTCACGAATACTCCCCTGCCGTCGCCCCTCCCGCGCCGGAAATCGCCGACCCGGCGTTACCGCTGACGATTTCATCACCGATTGCGGTTGGGTAGACCACCCTCGGTGGTGTGGTCGCGGAGTTCGATGCGGAATTGCTGCCGGAGAACAACCTGTTGGTCGCGAATGCGACGATCACCACGGTGAGGATCAGCAGAATGATCAGAAGTGGCAGTGGCAGGGCGGGACGGGAGGCCGCCTTCGGCCGGTGCCGTCGAGCGGCTCGCCCCTCCCAGCCCGGCCGCAGATCATCCGGGCTGTCCGGGCCGGACGGACCTGGGGGGCCGCCGGGGGTACGGGCCCACGGCGGCGGACCCGGGTGGTAGGCGGTGCCGGGATCGCGGGGGCCGCCACGGTCCGACGTCCCGTAGGCCGAGCCGCCGTACGCCGACTCGGGGCCACCGTACGCCGTGTCGGGGCCGCCGAAGGGCGGGCTGTGCAGGGCCGTTGCAGGTACGTCGGGTCCGCCGAGCATGGCTTCCGGGCCATCGGGAACCGCCTGGGCGTTGTCCGGCGAAGCGCCGGTGCGCCCCGGTCCACTGGTGTGACCGGACGGTGGCGGTGCGGCCACCCAGGACGGTGGCCGGGTGCGCGAGGTGGATCGGGGCGGGCGAGCGGCGGCACCGGCGGGCGGGAGGACGGCGCCCGGCCCCGGATGGCGGGCGGTCGCGTCCGGTGCGCCGGGCCAGCGCGCCGGCTCCGGGCTCCACAGACTGCGCCGGATCCCGGCCGCCGAACGCGCGAATGCCCCCGCCGAACTGGGCCTGCGCGCGGGGTCCTTGGCCATCGCCGAGTCCACCAGGGCCCGTACCTGGTAGGGGATGTCGGTCGGCAGCGGGGGCGGGGTGTCCTGCTGGTGGGCCATCACGACCACGATGGGGTTGCGGTCGTCGAAGGGGCGGCGACCGGCGAGGCACTCGTACGCGACGACGCCGAGCGAGTAGACGTCGCTCGCCGGTGTCACCGGACGCCCGGACGCCTGCTCGGGGGACACGTAGTAGGCCGTCCCCATCATGATGCCGGTGGCGGTGAGCGGCGCGGCGTCGACCGCGCGGGCGATCCCGAAGTCGGTGACCTTCACCGCGCCGTCCGGGCGCAGCAGCAGGTTGCCGGGCTTGACGTCGCGATGGACCACGCCGAGGGCGTGCGCGGCCTGCAACGCGTCGGCCGCCTGCCCGAGGATGTCCAGCGTGCGTTCCGGGGACAACCGCTTCTCCCGGTGCAGCGCGGCGGAGAGGGGCTCCCCCTCCACCAGCTCCATGACCAGGTAGGCGGTCGGGTAGTCGTCGGCGGTCGCGACCTCGCCGTAGTCATAGACCGAGGCGACGCCCGGGTGTGACAGCCGGGCGGCATGGCGGGCCTCGCCGCGGAACCGCACCAGGAACGACTCGTCGCTGGCGTACTCCGGGCGCAGCAGTTTCACCGCGACGGGGCGGCCGAGGGTCAGGTCCAGGCCACGCCAGACCTCACCCATGCCGCCGGCGGCGATCCGCCCGTTCAGGCGGTACCGGTTGTCGAGGACGGTGTTCGGCGACGCGGCGCCGGCGAAGGGCTGCGACGGGGAGATGGGATTGCCCGGGGAGTTGTTCATGGCTTGTCCAATGCGGCCTGTATGACCTGTTTCGCGACGGGGGCGGCGACGGCACCACCGGTACCCAGCTCGCCGCCGCCGTCCTCGACGATGACGGCAACCGCGATCTTCGGAGCGTCCGCCGGGGCGAACCCCACGAACCAGGCGTGCGGCAGGCTGGTGCCGTGCTCGGCGGTCCCCGTCTTCCCGGCGACGGTGACGCCGCCGATCTGCGCCCGCCGACCGGTCCCCGACGTCACCACGCTTTCCATCATGGTCGTGAGCTGGGCGGCCACCTCGCTGCTCACCGGTTCACCGAGTTTCTTCGGCTCGGTTTTGCTGATCCTCTTGAGGTCCGGGCTGCGTAGTTCGGACACGATATAGGGCTTCATCTCCGTGCCGTCGTTGGCGATCGCCGCGACCACCTCCGCCATCTGTAGGGGCGTGACCCGGACGTCGTACTGGCCGATCGCCGACTGCGCGGTCTGCGCGGCGTCGAGCTTGGCGGGGAAGACGCTACGGGCCTGCTGCAAGGGGAAGTCGGGGAAGGTCGCGTTCAGGCCGAAGGCCTCGGCCTGCCGGCGCAGGGTGTCGGCACCGAGATCGATACCGAGCTGTGCGAACGCGGTGTTGCAGGAGATGGCGAGCGCGTGAATGAGGGTGTCGGTCTCGCCGTCGCCGCAGCGTTCGCCGCCGAAGTTCGGCAGCCGCACGGTGCTCAGTGGGAGCGGTAGCTCATCGGGTGCCGCGACACGAGTGTCCGGCGTCCTGCCTTGTGACAGCGCGGCGGCGGCGGTGATGATCTTGAAGGTCGAACCGGGCGGATAGGTCTGCTGGGCTGCCCGGTTCAGCAGCGGTTGATCTGGATTGCCCGACAGCAGCCCATAGGCATTGGCCGCGGCCTTCTCATCATGGGCCGCCAGCGCGTTCGCGTCGTAGGAAGGGTTGGTGACCATCGCCAGGATCGCGCCGGTCGACGGCTCGATGGCGACCACCGCGCCCTTGCGGTTGCCGAGCGCCTCCGCCGCCGCCTTCTGGACGGCGGGGTTGATCGTGGTGACCACGGAACCGCCGCGCCGCTCCGCGCCAGTGAACAGGCCGGTCACCCGGCTTGCGAGCAGTCGGTCGTCGTCTCCGGACAGGAAGACGTCCTCGGACCGCTCCAGGCCGGCCGCCGTGAACAGCGTGTAGTAGCCGGTAACGTTGGAGTAGAGCTGCCCGGCCGGATACTGCCGCTGGTACTTGTACTGGTCGTTCGACGGCACCGAACGTGCGATCTCCACGTCACCGGCGACGATCGCGCCCCGCTGTCGTTCCAGGCGCTCGGTGATCTGACGCCCGTTCGTCGGCTGGGACTTGAGGCTGCCCGCCTCGCCCACCTGGAGCCAGTTCGCGTTCACCAGGAGCGCGGCGAAGAGGACCATGCAGGCGACGGCGACCTTGCGCACCGTGCGGTTCATGTCGTCTTCACCACCTGGGTGGGACTCTCTGCAACCGCGCCCGGGTCGAACAGGGGGGCATCCGGCACCGGTTCGGGTGCGCGGCGGGCGGCGTCGCTGACCCGCAGCAGCAACGCGATGATCGCGGCGTTGGCCACGATGGACGACCCGCCGTAGGAGACGAACGGCAGCGTGAGCCCGGTCAGCGGGATGAGCCGCATGACCCCGCCCACCTGCACGAACACCTGCAGCGCCAGGGTGAAGGACAGCCCGGCCGCCAGCAGTTTGCCGAACGGGTCCTTCGCGCCGAGGGCCGCGCGCATCCCGCGCAGCACGACCAGGGCGTACATCATCAGGATGGCCATGACGCCGGTGAGACCGAGCTCCTCACCGAGGCTCGCCATGATGAAGTCGGTGTTCGCGAACGGCACCTTCTGCGGGTGCCCCTCCCCGAGCCCCGTACCGGTGATGCCACCGGCGGCGAAGCCGTAGAGGCCCTGCACGAGCTGGTACGACGTGCTCGACGGGTTGTCACCGTCGAAGGCGTGCAGCCAGCCGTCCACCCGGACCTGGACATGGCTGAACATGCTGTGCGCGATCACGGCACCGAACAGAAACAGCACGAAGCCGACCAAGAGCCACGATACCCGCTCGGTGGCGACGTAGAGGACGACCATGAACATTCCGAAGAACAGCAGGGACGAGCCGAGGTCCTTCTGCACGATCAGGATGCCCAGGCTCGCCAGCCACGCCACCAGTACCGGCCCGAGGTCGCGGGCGCGCGGGATCCCCATCCCGAGAAAGGAGCGGGAGGCCACCGAGAGGACCTCGCGTTTGTTGACCAGATAGCCGGCGAAGAAGATCAGAAGAATGATCTTCGAGACTTCGCTCGGCTGGAAGGAGAACGGCCCGATCCGCAGCCAGAGGCGCGCGCCGTTGATGGTCGCGCCGATGCCCGGCGCGATCGGCAGCACCAGACCGACCAGACCGACCAGGCCGGCCGTGTAGGCGTACCGGGCGAGCGAGAGATGATCGCGTACCAGCGCCAGCACCAGGATGAAGACGATGACCGCCAGCAGGGTCCAGACGAGCTGCGTCTGCGCGGCACCGGGCGGAATGTGGGTTCCCGCCCGCTCGGCGGCATCCGCCTTGGCGAGGTCGAGCCGATAGATCATGACCAGGCCCAGGCCGTTGAGCGCGACGACGACCGGGAGCAGCACCGGGTCGGCGGCCGGCGCGAACCTGCGTACCGCCAGGTGGGCCAGCGCCCACAGGCAGAAGAAGCCGAGACCGATGGAGAAGATCCCGAGCGAGACCTGGCCGATGTCGGCGAAGGTCAACGCGGCGAGCGCGCTGGTCGCGAGCACGCCGGCGAAGATCATCAGGATGAGCTCCCGGCGCCGGTACGGCGGGAGGTTGGTGCCGGTGGGCAGCGGGAAACCGGCGAAGGTCGCGGTGAGGTCCGCCGACCTCGGCCTGCGTAGCGGAGGTAGGGGGATCGGCGGGCGGGTCATCGCTGGCCTGAGATCACGGTGAGGGGGTGGGGACGGGTGTGGTCGGGCATCCCGGGACCGTGACGCCGGCACCGGTCGCCGGCTGGCACAGGGCGGTGGACAGGAGGGAGGAGCCCGAGGTGCCCGACGGCACCTTGGAACGGTCGGTCGGACTCGGACTCGGGCGTACGGAGGGCGTGGCCGGGGTCCGTAGGCGCGAGATGATCTTTTCCGCATCGTCGCGGCTGCCGGCGCGGATGCCTCGTCGGAGCTCCGCCTGATCGGGCTCCGCAACCTCCGACAGTGGCTGACGGCGGGGGAGTACCACCGAGGACAGCGGAATGCCCTTCACTCCCTGGAAGAGGGCGACGTGTTCGTCGTCGACGCCGACATAGTACTGCCCGCGCACGTAGGTCCACCCGGCCGCGGCACCGGCCGCGATGAGCACGAACACCACGGTGGAGACGAACAGGACCCGCCGCCCGGAGCGCCGTCCCCCGGATCCTTCCGGGTCGGAGTCGTCGCCGTCGTCGTCGCCCCGATCGCTGGCCTGCGCCTGGCGGTCCCGCCGGTGGAAGCCCGGCCGACCGATACGGGCCGCCTTCGCCGCCGCGGACTCGTGGTCGGGGTACTGGGGATTCGGCCCGCTGCGGGCCGGCGACGCGCCGGGAACCGCCCGCTTCTCGGCCGCCGCGCCGGCTACGAGGGGATAGGGCTCCGCCTCGCCGTGGTCCTCCTCGATGTCGGCGACCACGACGGTGATGTTGTCCGGGCCGCCGCCCTTGAGGGCCAGGTCGACCAGCTGGTCGACCGCCTCCTGCGGGGTGGGCAGCAGCAGCGTCTCGAGGATTGTCTCCTCGCTCACCACCCCCGACAGGCCGTCGGTGCACAGCAAGTAGCGGTCTCCCGCGATCGCCTGGCGCACGGAGAGATCGGGCTCGACCTCCCGACCGTCGAGCGCCCGCATCAGCAGCGAGCGCTGCGGATGGGTGTTCGCCTGCTCGGGGGTGATCCGACCCTGGTCCACGAGATCCTGCACCAGGGTGTGATCGTGGGTGACCTGGCTGAGGACGCCGTCGCGCAGCAGGTAGGCCCGGGAATCGCCGACGTGCAGCACCCCGAGCATGTCACCGGAGGAGAGCACGGCGGTCACCGTGGTGCCCATGCCGTCCAGCGCGCTGTTCTCCAGCGACATCTCGCGCAGCTGCCGATTGGCGTCCCGGACGGCCTCGTTCAGCTCCGTCACGAGATCGTCGCTGTCGATCGCGTCGTCGAGATCCGCCAGGCGGGAGATCACCGTTGAGCTGGCGACCTCCCCCGCGGCATGACCACCCATGCCGTCGGCCACCGCCAGCAGGCGGAGCCCGGCATAGGCTGAATCTTCGTTTCCTTCCCGTACGTGCCCGACATCCGAGCGGACGGCGAAGTGAAGCCTGAGGCTCACCGGTGGAGCTCCAGGACCGTCTTCCCGATCCTGACCGGCGCGCCGAGAGGTACCGGCATGGGACTGGTCACCTTCGTACGGTTGAGGAATGTGCCATTGGTCGAGCCCAGGTCCTCCACGAACCACTGCCCGTCGTGGGGCACGAGTCTCGCATGCCGCCCGGATGCGAAGTCATCCTCGAGGACCAGAGTCGAGTCCTGTGCCCGTCCGATGGTGACAGGTGCCGTTCCTAGCGGGATCGTTGTGCCGGTCAAGGGGCCTTTGGTCACCACGAGTTTGCTAGGTGTCTGTGGCTTGCGTGGAGGTTGGGGTGGAGTGCGCGGCGGCGTCGGCCGGACCAGGGGGGGCGGCTCGCGCCGCTGCTGACGCTTGGTGGGGCCGAACATGTCCAGCCGGACGGCGCGCACGGCGACCAGAACGAATCCCCAGAGGAGGGCAAGGAATCCGATCTTGACAACCAGCAGTACGAGTTCGCTGGGTTCAGTGGGGTCCATCGGGCGCTACCAGCCTCGAGCCGATCTGGGCCGGCCACGTCGACCATCCCCGCCGGGAGGCTCCGCGGCGGCGCGGCCGGGGAGCTCCGTGTCGGCGTCGTACACGTCGTCGAGGGGTTCGAGCCCATCGGGCGGCGAACCGGAGCCGGGCCGGCGGCCGGGGTTGCTCGGCTCGCGGTAGGGGTCGGCTCGCCGAGGAGCGTCGGCTCGCCGAGGAGCGTCGGTTCGCCGAGGAGCGTCGGCTCGCCGAGGAGCGTCGGCTCGTCCCTCACGCCCGTCACGGGGGTCACGGTGATAGGGGTCACGACCACCGTGGTCGCGCGGCTGGTCGTAGCCGTGATCCCGTTCCGGTGTCCGGTCCCGGTACGGGTCCCTCCGGTTCTGGTATGAATCGTCCCGGTACCCCGGCCCACCGCGCCGATCACGATCGGCGTACGGGTCGACACGGCCGGCGTGTGGCGACGAGCCGCGCCGGTACGGGTCGTCCGGCGCGGGCGTGGGACGGCGGTCCGGCGGGATGGTCTCCCGGCCCCCGGCCTGGGCCGGCGGAGGTGTTCCACGGGCGCCCACGCGCGCCGGACCATTCCCCCGCCCGTCCTCGCGACGGAAGACGATCGTCGCGGTACCGAGCTCGATCTTGTCCCCGTTGACCAGCTTGACCTGCGTCGCCGCGCGACCGTTGACCAGGCTGCCGTTGGTGGACCCGGCGTCGACGTAGAGGAACTGCCCGTCGGGAAGCCGGCGTATCTCGCCGTGGCGACGAGACACACCGGTGTCGTTCAGGCGGATGTCGCACTCGACGCTGCGGCCGATCACGGTCGTCTCGGCGTCCAAGGGATACTCCCGTTCCCCTCCGCCCGCGGGCCCTCCCGGGGCCTTCGTGGTAATGACGAGGTGCGGGGTGCCGGGAGCGCCCGGTCGGGGAGGGCGTGCGCGCCGTTCAGTCACCGCTCCCGGGTCCGCGGCGGCCACGCTGCTGCGAACCCGGAAGACGCCGACATCGAGATCGGTGGCCTCGGACATCCGCACGGACACCGGGCCGACGAAGGTGTAACGCTGCTCGGCCGCATGCTCGCGAACCATCTCGGCGAGCTCGTCGCACAGCGCCCGGTCGTAGGGGGCGAGCCGGGCGAAGTCGCCGCCGGCGAGCTCGACGGCGAACTCGTTGGGCACCAGCACCCGGTTCGAACTGACCGCCCGCCGATCGTCGGTTTCCCGGGCCAACGCGCTGGCGATCTCGACGGGCTCGACTCCGCCCTTGAACACCTTCGCGAACGCACCCTCGACGAGGCCGCCCAGGCGCCGTTCGAAGCGTTGTAGCACGCCCATGCTCGACCTCCCTTCTCCCGGTCTGTGAGATCGTATGCCCCCGGGCGCGGACGTCCCACGGCTCGGCAGCTTGACATGTTCGCGACGGGCCCGACCCCCCTCCGTGAAGGACATCTCCGGCGTGGTAGCGTGTCGTCTGGTCAAGAGATAGTCCCACTCGGGCGAGTGGCGGAATGGCAGACGCGCACGGTTCAGGTCCGTGTGTCCTAGCGGACGTGGGGGTTCAACTCCCCCCTCGCCCACGCAAGCCCCTGGCGGCGCNNGCTGCGCCGTCAGGGGCTTTCGTCATGCTGGCCGGGGGGCCGAGCCGCCCCGAGCCCCCCGCGTTGCGCCTTCGGCGCTGCCTTGGTTGGCTGGCTGCGCGGAGAGGCTCAGCCGGCGGGGCTGCCCACCGACGGCGTGGAGACGTCCTCGATGCGCACCGCGTAGTCCTCGATCACCGGATTGGCCAGCAGGGTCGAGGCCAGGTGCTCGACCCGGGCCAGGACCGCGCCGTCGAGGTCCGTGCCCTCCTCCAGCTCCAGCTCGAAACGCTTGCCCTGGCGGACCCCGACGATCCCACTCACGCCGAGGCGCGGCAGCGCGGCGAGCACCGCCTGCCCCTGAGGGTCGAGAATCTCCGGCTTGAGCATCACATCCACCACAACCCTGGTCACACCCGCGGACACTACCGGTCGAGCGGCGTAGTGAGCCGGATCTCGCCCGCCCGGGGCGTACAGATCGTACAGATCCGGTAGGCGATCTTGGATAATGCGGGCTTCCCGGGAACATCGGCCCTTAAGCTCGGCTGGTGTCGTTCTGGCGGGCATCCGTCCCGGTCGTCGGGTTCGATCTCGATCTGACCCTGTTGGATGCCCGGCACGGCATCCGGGCGACCTTCGCCGTCCTGTCCGCCGAGACCGGGGTGGCGGTGGACGCCGAGACGGTCGTCGCCCGGCTCGGCCCGCCGCTGGAGACGGAGCTCGCCCACTGGTTCCCGCTGGCCGAGGTCGCGGCCGTGGCGGCCCGCTACCGCGAGCTCTACGCGGTCCACGCGCTGCCGGCGTCGCTGCCGATGCCGGCCGCGGTGGCCGCGGTGGCCGCGGTGCGGCGGCTAGCCGGCCGGGTAGTGGTCGTCACCGCGAAGAGCACGGCGCTGGCCCGCGCGAGTCTGGACCGGATCGGCATCACCGCCGACGTGGTGGAGGGAGCCCGGTTCGCGCAGACGAAGGGCGAGGCCCTGCGCGCCCACCGCGTGGACGTCTTCGTCGGTGACCACGTCGGCGACATGGTCGGCGCCCGCGACGGCGGTGCTCTCGCCGTCGGGGTCGCCACCGGGCCCTGCTCGGCCGCCGATCTGCTCTCCGCCGGCGCCGACGTCGTCCTCCCCCGGCTGGCCGACTTCCCGCCCTGGCTGGTCGACGAGGCCCGGCGCCGACGACAGCCGGGCTGACGCCGCGACGCGGTGGGCCCGGCGGGGGTCCGCACCCCCGGCCGTGAGATCAAGGAACTACCGGGAACGGGTGACAGGATCTGCCCGTGAACCGGTGCCGTCCCCGGGGTGGTCGGCGTCCCCGGGACGATCGGCCTCCCTGCGGGCCCCGTGGTCGGGCGGATGTGGGTTGTTCACGTAGAGATCGGGATCGCTCTCCTCGGGAATCCGGGATCGGGCGGCGGCGAGCACCCCCACCAGCGCCACGGCGAACCCGATGGTCAGTCCGCCGCCGGCGACGGCGTTCAGCCAGGTCGGCAGATTCTCGGCGCCCAGGAAGAAGGGGATCACCGCCGCCGCCGTGGCGACCAGACCGGTTCCGAAGAGCACGGCCCCGATCCGGACCAGCCGATCCGCCCAGGTCACCGGCGGCGGGGTTGCGACCGGAGCCATGACCTCGCTTACCGCACCGCCGGCCACGGGTCCGACCTGCCGGGACGAGGGTTTCGCCGACACGTACGACAGCCTACGAGGATGTGGTGCCGAACGCGGGCCGGGCCACTGTCACGGGAGGGAGATGGGCGCACCCGACAGCCGATCGCTACCGAAGACGCACGCGACGTGCGGCCGACGGATAGCCTGGGAATCACTCATCTTCCGTTGCGTTGTCCTGCCGTTACACAGAACGAGGTCGCCCGTGCCCACCGGCAAAGTCAAGTGGTTCGACGTCGACAAGGGCTTCGGCTTTCTCAGCCGGGACGACGGCGGCGACGTCTTCGTGCACAAGGCCGCCCTGCCCGCCGGGGTCGACCGGCTGAAACCCGGCGACCGGGTCGAGTTCGGCGTCGCCGCCGGGCGGCGTGGCGACCAGGCACTGTCGGTCCGGCTGCTGACCGCCCCGCCGTCGGTCGCCAAGGCGGCCGCCCAGGCCGCGCGGCGCAGTCCGGACGAGCTGCACAGCATGGTCGAAGACATGATCAAGGTGCTGGACGACGTGCAGCGGGACCTTCGTCGCGGCCGGTATCCCGACCGGCGGACCGCCCAGCGGGTCGCCAAGGTCGTGCACGCCGTAGCCAACGAGTTGGAGGTCTAGACCGGCGGCAGGAAACCGACCCGTCGGCCGCACCCGGTGCACACCGCGACCTGGGCGCCCGGTTCCTCGTCGGACGCCGCCAGGTGGGTCAGTGGCACCGGGCCACCGCACCAGGGGCAGAGCAGCCAGGGGCCGTCCACCCCGCGTGGCCCGGGCTCGGACGGACCGGATGTCACGTTTCCGCCAGCACAACGGTCACCCTAGCCGCATCCATCGAATCCGCTGTCGAATCCGCTGTTCCCATCAGATCAGCGACACCGGCCGAGCCAGCCACATCAATCGGGATCCGGGCATGAGCCGAGATCGAGCCCTTCATCAGATTGGCCACACTGGTACGCATCGGTTCACGATGCCTCCTCGGTTAGGGCCTCATCCGCCGCGGCCTGCGCGCCGTGGCGGCAACACATTGTCGGGGAGCCGACCGGTCCCGTCGGCGGGGAGCCCGCGTGCGACTGGAAGCGTTGGCAGTGCGGCAGACTGCGAACGTAGACCAGACCGAACCATGAGCAGCCCCGCAGCCGGCCGCGGTGGCATCGCCGAGGGCCGTCCCACCTCCGCTGATCGGCGGAGGGCACGGATCGGCGGTCGGAACGAGGCGTCGGATCGGGATTCGAGAGGCATTCGTGTGACAAGCAGTGGACAGCGGTCGTGATCACAGCCGTGCGGTGCTGACCGTGGCCGACAACGCCGCACGCATGGGTCCCGGCCGCTCCGAACCAGGTGATCCGCTCAATCCACACGAGCCCCGGTCGGTCGGCCCCTACGTTCTGCTCAGCCGGCTCGGGGTCGGCGGCATGGGCACGGTCTACCTGGCGAGGAACCGGGCCGGACGGCGGGTTGCCATCAAGGTCATCAGACCGGACCTGGCCGCCGACGAGGAGTTCCGCCGCCGGTTCCGGGCCGAGGTCGAAGCGGCACGCAAGGTTGCTCCCTTCTGCACCGCCGAAGTCCTGGACGCGGATCCGAATGCGCCCGCGCCGTACCTCGTCACCGAGTTCATCGACGGCGTCCGGCTGGACATGCAGGTCGACAAGGGCCCGCTGACCTCGTCGACCCTGACCGGACTGGCCGTGGGGGTCGCGACGGCGCTCACCGCGATCCACAGCGCCGGCCTCGTCCATCGGGATCTCAAGCCCAGCAACGTGATGCTCTCACTGTCCGGGCCACGCGTGATCGATTTCGGGATCGCGCAGGCCCTCGAGGGCGCGAAGGCGAAGCCCACGGCATGGGGCTTCGGCTCCGCCGGGTGGATGGCGCCCGAGCAGGTGCACGGCCAGCCCATCGGTCCGGAGGCGGACGTCTTCGCCTGGGGCATCCTCATTGCCTACGCTGGTACCGGCCGCCACCCGTTCGGCGACGGTACGGACATCGACCTCGGCATGCGCATCGTCGGGTCCGCCCCGGACCTGCGCGGTCTGCCGCAGCCACTGGTCGGCCTGGTCAGCGCGGCCCTGGCCAAGCATCCCGACGACCGGCCGAGCGCCCGGGACCTGCTGCTGCGGCTCATCGCGCAGCCACCCTCCCGCGGTACCGGTGCCATCGGCGAGGCGATGGGTCAGGCCGAGGAGCTCCTGAGCAGAACCGGCGAGGTGCCCCGCGCCGCCCCGACCCGGATCGGCCCGGCGACCTCGGCTCCCGCGCGTCAGGTCCACTGGAACGCGGGCGCTCCCGCCGCCCGGGCGGGCCAGGGACCGGGACAACCACGCCAGGCACCACCGGGGCAGTCCGGTGCGCACAGCCCGAGGGGACGCCCCGGCCCGCGGCCCGCCCAGCTGGGCGAGCGGATGGGTGGGCAGGTCCCCGGCGCGCCGCCGGGGCCGTGGTCCGGCCAGGCTCCCGATCGGCACGGGCCGGTACCGGGCGAGCCCGGCGCGCCGTACCCGTCCTTCGCCCAGCCGCCGCCGGCCCGCGGGCTCGATCGCAGGCGACTCGTCTGGATCGCCGTCATCGTCCTGGGCGCGCTGATCGCCATCGCGGTCGTGGTCAGCCTGCCCGGAAAGAGCGGCCAAAATGGTTCCGCGGAACAGTCGGCGGCCACGACCGTCCCGTCGCGCTCCACCGGTCCGAGCACGGCACCGGGTCCGGCCAGCGGCCTGAACCGCCCCGTCACGGATGGCCAGCTCGAGTTCATCGTGGATTCCTTCCGATGCGGGCAGACCAAACTCGGTGACGGACTGCTCGCTCGGCACACGGACGGCCAGTTCTGCCTGGCCCACGTGACCGTGCGCAACATCGGCGACTCCACCCGCACGCTGGTGACCTCATCCCAGTTTCTGTGGGACGGCGGCGGCGGTCGGCACAGCGCCGATTTCCTCGCCCGCTTCCAGCTGAGTAACGAGGATCTGTGGGATTCGATCAACCCGGGTGACCTCAGAGCGGGCACCATGGTCTTCGACATCCCACGGGACGCCACGGCCCAGGAGTTGGAGCTGCACGACAATCCGGTGAGCGCGGGAGCCCGCGTTCCCGTCCCCTGACGGTGGCCGACCAACCCGGCGGGCCGATCTCCAGTTAATGTCACCCTCGATCCGAACGGACCCGAAGCGGGGCGAGCACTTCCCACGGGTTCCGAACCGTCGAGGTGGGGAGTCCGGTGCGAAGAAGCGGTGTCGGTCCAGATCGTCACGGACCCGGTCGACCCGGCGGAGCCGCGGCCCTCGCCGTCCTCGCCGTTTTCGTCCTCGTCGGCGGCCTGACCGGTTGCAGTGACCTTTCCGACCAGACCGGAACGTCCAACCAGGTTGGTGCCCCGACCGCCAGCGGCTCGGCGCTGAAGCTGCTCGCCACCCTTCCGATCAAAGCGGAGGACAACTCTCCCAGGTACCGCCGGGACGAGTTCGGGCCCGCCTGGTCGGACATCGACGACAACGGGTGTGACACCCGTAACGACATTCTGCGGCGAGATCTGCGCAGCACCACCATCCGCAGATCGGACGGCTGCACGGTGCTGACCGGCGAGCTCCGGGATCCGTACACCACCAGAATCATCCGTTTCGACCGTGGACGGAACTCCGCCAGCGTGCAGATCGACCACGTCGTCCCCTTGGCGGATGCGTGGCGGACCGGCGCGCTCAACTGGACCGCTCGGGAACGGCTCCAGTTCGCCAACGATCCGGAGAACCTGCTGGCTGTCGACGGTCCCACGAATCAGCGCAAGAGCGATCACGACGCCGCCGAATGGTTGCCGCCGAGCCCGGGGGAGCAGTGCCCCTACGTCGCGCGCCAGGTGGGATTGAAGGCCCGTTACCGCCTGTGGGTCGTCCAGGCGGAGGCGGACGCGATGCGCGCCGTTCTCCAGAAGTGCCCGAACCAGCCGGCACTGGGGCTGACCCCGAGCGGCTGACCGGAAGCCCGCGGCGCTGAATCATCCGAGAAATGCGGAGCAGCCGGCGGGGTCGGCCCGGACCCGGCGGGGTCGGCCGGCGGTTCTCAGCGGACGGTGGGCGCGGCGCCGCTCTCGCTCACCATCGGGCGGCCGTGCGCCTGCCAGGAGAGCATCCCGTCAGTCAGGTTGCGGACCTGCCAGCCGCCCTGCCTGAGGTAGTTGGTGACGGCGGCGGACCTACCGCCCGAGCGGCACACCACGACGACCTCGCGTTCCCGGGGAACCTCGTCGAGCCGGGCGACCAGTTCACTCATCGGGATGTGCAGCGCGCCGGCGATGTGACCGGCGGACCACTCGTCGGGCTCCCGCACGTCCACCATCAGCGGGGCACCGTCCGCGGAAAGCTCGACCGGTAGCTCCGCGACGCCGACAGCCGGTATCTGATCGGTACTCACGTCTCCATCCTGCCATCAGGACCCTCCGAGGGGGCTCGCGGTTCAGCGCAGCGGCCGCGGAAGCACGGGGACGAGGTCGGCGTCGGCGGCGCGGGAGAGCAGGGCCTCGACGGCGGCGAACCCTTCGTCGCCGAGGTCGAGGCTGAACTCGTTGACGTACAGCTGGATGTGGGCGTCGACGACGTCGGGCGTCATCTCCTGGGCGTGGGCGAGGACGTAGTCGGCGCTGGCGGCGGGATCGGCGAAGGCCGCGGCGACGCTCGCCCGCACCGCGGCGGACAGCACCGGACCGTCCAGCCCCCGGCGGGCGAGGATCGCGCCGAGCGGAATGGGCAGCGAGGTCTGGCCCTCCCACCAGTCGCCAAGGTCGACGAGCGCCGTCAGTCCATAGGACGGGTAGGTGAAGCGGGACTCGTGGATGACGAGCCCCGCGTCATACGCGCCATCGCGGACGGCGGGCATGATCTTCTCGAAGGGAAGCACGTCGACGTTCGTCACGCCCTCGTCGGCCGCCCACAGCCGGAACAGCAGGTAGGCCGTGGTGCGGGTGCCGGGGATGGCGACCCGGGCACCGCGCAGGTCCGACCGCCCGGCGGTGAGGACGAGTGGGCCGCAGCCGCGGCCCAGGGCCCCGCCCGCCGTCAGCAGCTGATACCCGGTGAGCAGCCACGGCAGGGCGGCGTAGGACACCTTGACGAGGTCGTCCCGCCCGTCGGCGGCCCGGGTGTTGAGGACGTCGATGTCGGCGAAGGTCACCGACACCTCGGGTGCTCCCGGGACGAGTCCGTGCGCGAGGGCGTGGAAGGCGAACGTGTCGTTGGGGCAGGGCGAGATGGCGAGCGAGAGCGGACCCGGAAGGTTCGAGGTGGTCGCCCGGCCAGCACCCATCTCAGTGCTCTCCCGTCCCGTGGTGGCCGCTGTTCCCGTGGTGGCCGCGGGCACCCGGGTGCCCGGCCGGGATCGTGGTGGAGACGTCGTTCGCGGTGGCCACCGGTGCGGCCGTCACCAGGCCGTCCGGGTGGGTGACGAGTGCCGCGGCGGCCGTGCGGAGGCTGGCCAGCGCGACCGGCAGGTTCCAGCCGGACCGGTCCCGGCGCCCGACCGTGTTGCTGATGGTACGGATCTCCACCACCGGGACGCCGAAGGCCCGGGCGGCCACCCCGACGGCGTACCCCTCCATCGACTCCGCCACCGGGTCCAGCCGCTCGGTCAGCGCCGTGGCCCGACGCTCGGTGCCCGTCACCGTCGACACGCTGATCACGCTACCCGTGACGATCCGCCGACCGGTGACGTCGAGCACCGTGCCCAGGCGGTGGACGAGGTCCGGATCCGGGACCACCGTGGACGAACCGAGCCCGAGATCCTCCAGGCTCAGGAACGACCCCGCGGGGTTCGACGAGTGGGCGAGGCCGCCGCGGGGTGCCGGCGCGCCGTTGCTGTGGAACCCGAGATTGCGGTCCATCTCGCTGATGCGGCCGATCGGCGGAGCGGGCGGTTCCTCGTCAAGGCCGGACTCCGCGCCGAGGTCGGCGGCGACGATGCGATCGGCGAGGACGATGTCCCCGATCTCCGCCCAGCCGCGGAACCCACCGCCGATCCCCATCGCCACCACCAGGCTGAACGGCTGCCCCGCCGCGCTCGCCACCGACAATGCCACCGCGGTGCCCGCCGCCGCGGCCGGGCCGCCGGTGCCCGCCGCGAGCACCGTCACCGGTCCGCGTCGCCGGCCCACGTAGGGGCCCAGGGTGGAGGTGGTGAGAAGCTGGCGGTCCCATTCGGGGGACACCAGGCTGCCCGGTCCGACGGGGGTTCTGGTCCGACCGCTCGACCAGCTGCCCATCAGGCCGGCACACACCGCGTCCGCTTCGGCGGTCACCGCGGTCACGATCAGGGTACGGCTCACGATCAGGTCCGGATCATGATCTGGGGACGTCCTCGTCTGTTGTCGCATGCTGTCGGTCGATTCACCCGAACACCACCGCACCGGACGGCTGGGTAACAGCGCGGGATTTTCGATGGGGTGCAAATCGGACTTGTTGCCGGACCTTAGCATCGCGGACGACGCTGCGTGGTCCCGGTGGGGAGGTGTGGCACGCTGCGCGCACGGTGTATCCCCGTTCGGGGGCTGGTGTGCGCGGGTCGTTGGTTCCGGTCCGGCGGCGGAGTGGCCGGCGGCGGAGTGGCCGGCGGCGGGTCAGGGCTTGAAGGTGACCAGGAACGGCCAGCTTCCCGACGCCTGGTCGCTGGAGCTGCCCGCCTCGGGAAGCGCGAACACCACGAGCAGGGCAGGCGTGTTCTTGGCGGGAACGTACCGGTAGTGCGTCTCGCTGATCTTGTCGGTCACCCGCTCCCTGCCCAGGACGAGGAAGTAGCCGCGGTCGGCGACCGACGTCGGCACGTCGATGTTGATGGCGCTTCCGGGCCTGACCGTGATGTGCGGCGGTGATACCGATTTCTGGATCACCGTTCCGTCCCGCTCGTACTGCGCGGCGTTCGTCCGCACGAAGTGTCCCCCGGACTCCATGGTCACCAGGGGAGTCGGTCGCTCGCAGCCGCTCAGGCCGAGGCCGACGACGACCGCGGCGGCGAGAGCCGCGGCGAGCCGCCGGAACGGGAGACGGCGGAGGAGGTGGGGCGTGCGCACGGTCGGAGGGTATCGCCGCCCGTGCGGTGGCGTCGCTCGCCGTCAGGGCCTTCAGCCGCTGGCCGGTGGGCACGGTGGCCCGGGTCACGTCGCTGGCGTGCCGGATCAGTTCCGGCGCCGCCATCGGAGGCCGCGGGCCGTTCGTCGGCGGTCAGGCCGGGTCGGACCGGTCGGATCCTGGAGCGTCGCCGGAATGGGGAGTGGGGCCTGCCGCCACGGGTCGGCCGGTGGCAGCGGCGTTGACGCGGTCGCGTGGGCCGACGGGGGCATGGGTGTCGGTGTGGGCATCGGTATCGGCGGGGGCATGGGTGCCTGCGGGGGAACCCCTGGGTGACCGAGTGGTTTCGTTGTGTCCGGATCGTTGTGGGCGGGTGGGCGGTTGCGGGTGTCCGCGCGGAACTGGGTGCGGGCGGCCAGCCGGGACCGACGCAGCGCGCCGGCCTCCACGAACAACGTGATCCCCATCGCCGCCGCGGCCACCGCGAAGCCGACCGTCCCGGGCATCTCGATCAGTCCGAGGCCCCCGCCGGCGACCCAGGCCAGCTGCAGACCGGTCTCAGAGCGGGCGAACGCGGAGTTGCGGGTGGTCTCCGGGATGTCCCGCTGGATGATCGCGTCCAGCGCCAGCTTCCCCATCGACCCCGCCATGGACGCCAGCAGCGCGGCGACCAGCGAGGTGAACTTGGTGTAGGTGATCGCCGCACCGAGGCATCCCCCTGCCGCCAACACCAGCGCGAGCATGAGGATGCCCTCGGGACGGCGCCGGCCGAGCCGGCCGCCGATGAAGACTCCCAGGCCGCTGCCGGCGCCCGCGCAGACCGCGAGCCCGCCCAGCCACAGGTTGTTCCCGCCGTTGGTGCGCAGGAGGAACGCCAGATAGAACGTCAGGAAGCCGACCAGACTGCGTAGCACCAGGGCGGCGCGCAGCGCCACCGGCAGCGTGCCGAGGAACGCCCGGATCCGCGCCCCGACGCCGCGCCGGGCCACGCTTGAGGGAAGCGGGCCGCGCAGCGGCTGCTCACCGGCGGCGGAGTCGACGTGCCCGGGCAGGTTGAACGCCAGTAGGACCCCGGCCATGTAGACGAGGGCACAGATTCGCAACACCCAGGGATAGCCGACGAAAGGGATGTTGGCGATGCCCAGCCCGACGGGTGCCACGACCGCCCCGGCGACGATGTTTACCAGCGAGATCCGTGAGTTGATCGTGACGAGCGTGAGTTCCGCCGGGGCCACCCGGGGAATGACGGCGCTGCGCGCGACGCCGAACCCGCGGGAGAGCACGAGCAGGCCGAGCGCGAGGGGGTAGACGGCCAGCCCGTCGAGTGCCCCCGCGAGCTGCCACGCCAGCAGCCCGCGGCCCAGGCAGATGGCGGCGAGCGCCGTCCGCCGACCGTAGGCCACCCGGTCCAGCAGTGGACCGATGACCGGCGCCAGCAGGGCGAACGGCACCATGGTGACCAGTAGGTAGAGGGCGACCTTCGACCGGGCCTCGCCGGACGGGACGGCGAAGAACAGCGAACCCGCCAACGCGACGGTCACCAGCGCGTCCCCGGCGGCGTTGACGAACGACAGCTCCGTCAGCGACGACAGCCCCGACCGGTCGGCGTCATTGCCGCGCACACTCGCCCGCAGCCGGCGCAGGCTGTTCACCACTGTGCTGCCCAGGTTCACCCTGCCCAGTGTCCTCGTCCTGGACCGGCGCCGTCCTGGACCGGCGCGGCGCCGTCCTGGACCTGCGCCACTACGACCACGTCGGGCGGTGGATGGGTTCGTGGGTGAGAATACTTCCCGTGGATGCTCCCGATGTTCGTAGGACGGTCCGGTCCGGGCGGGAACCCGTGGCCGATCCGACCTGTGCGGCCGCCGTCGACCTGGCCCGGCAGGCTGCCGTCGAGGAGGCGGGGTCCGCGGCGGAGGTCGGTGCGCATCTCGGCGTCGAGAGCGAGGGGGACCGCCTCGTCCTGCACCGGTTCGCCTGCCTGGCGCGGGCCTATCCCGGCTGGGTCTGGACAGTGATCGTTACCCGGGCCGCGCGGGTGCGCAAGGCGACGGTCGACGACGTCGTGTTGATGCCCGGGGACGGGGCCATGCTGGCGCCCCCGTGGGTCCCCTGGTCGGAGCGGCTGCGGCCGGGCGACGTCGGGATCGGGGACCTGCTGCCGACCGCCATCGACGATCCTCGGCTCGCGCTGCGCACAGAGGACGCCGAGGAGTTCGTCGACACCGACGTCTTCCTTGAGCTCGGTCTGGGGCGGGCCCGGGTGCTGTCCGTGACCGGGCGGGAGGAGGCGGTCGAACGCTGGTACGCGGGTCCCGCCGGCCCGGACGCATCCATCGCGAAGGTGGCGCCCGCATCCTGCCTGACCTGCGGATTCCACGTGCGGCTCGCGGGTGCGCTCGGCCGGATGTTCGGCGTCTGCGCCAACGAGCTCGCACCGGACGACGGCCGGGTCACGTCGATCGACCACGGCTGTGGGGCGCACTCGGAGGCACTGGTGGCTCCTTCGGCGCATCCCGAACCCGTCCTGTTCGACGAGGACCCCTCCGACCTGGAGCCGATCGACGTCGAGCTGGTGGGTGTGGCCGCCCATCCGCCGGGTTCGGTGGACGACAACGGGGCGGGCGAGACCGCGGACGGCCCGGGACCGGAGCCCTACGGCCACTCCTGACCGGCCTCGCCCGCCGGGACTTACTCGGATTTATCCGGACGTACTCGTGTCTAGGTGAGCCGGCCGAACAGTGCCGGCAGCGTTCCCTCGTGCGCCGCGCGCAGCTCGTCGAGGCCGACGGTGAAGGCGTCCTGTACGTCGAGGGTGTCCCCGTCGACGACACCGACACGCCGCCACGGCAGGCCCCGCACCTCGCACATGTCGGTGAAGCGCAGTTCCTCCGCGCGGGGCACCGCGACGACGGCGCGGCCGGCCGACTCGCTGAACAGCTCGACGAACGGGTCCGATCCGGCCGGCAGGATGATCCGGGCGCCGTGCCCGCCGCGCAGGCACGACTCGACGAGCGCCTGGGCGAGCCCACCGTCGGAGAGGTCGTGCGCGGCGGTGAGCATGCCGTCGCGGGAACCGGCGACGAGGATCTCGCCGAGTAGCTTCTCCCGGGCGAAGTCGACGGCCGGCGGCTCGCCGCCGAGATGGCGATGCGTCACCCACGCCCACTCCGAGCCGCCGAATTCGTCGGCGGTCTCGCCGAGCAGGATCAGGACGTCCCCCTCCTCGGCGAAGCCGATGGGCGTCCGGCGCGTGACGTCGTCGAACAGGCCGAGCACCCCGATCACCGGGGTCGGATGGATCGGCGTCGAGCCGGTCTGGTTGTAGAACGAGACGTTGCCGCCCGTCACCGGGAGGCCGAGCCGCCGGCAGCCCTCGGCGAGGCCCGCGCACGCCTGGGCGAACTGCCACATCACCTCGGGGTCCTCTGGGGAGCCGAAGTTCAGGCAGTTCGTCACCGCGATCGGCACCGATCCGGCGGCGGCCACGTTGCGGCACGCCTCCGCCAGGGCGAGCTGGGTGCCGGCGGACGGGTCGAGCCGTGCGTACCGTCCGTTGCCGTCGGTGGCGAGCGCGATCCCCAGGCCGGTGGCCGCCGACAGCCGAAGCACGCCCGCATCTTCCGGCTGGGCGAGCACGGTGCCCGCCTGCACGTACCGGTCGTACTGGTCGGTCACCCAGGCCCGCGAGCACAGGTTCGGGGAGGCGACCAGCCGCAGCAGGGTCTCCCGCAGCTCCGGCCCGGTCCGTGGCCGGGCGAGCCGGGCGGGCGTGGGTGCGTCCGCCCGGACCAGGTCGAAGTCGACCGGGCGGCGCAGGGGGCGCTCGTAGACCGGGCCATCGTCGGCGAGTGATCCGGGCGGAACGTCGACGACGACCTCGCCGTGCCAGCGTACGGTCAGCCGACCGCTGTTGGTGACGGTGCCGATCCTGGTCGCGAGCACACCCCAGCGCTCGGCGAGGGCGAGAACCTCGGGCAGCGCCTCGGGCGTGACGATCGCCAGCATGCGCTCCTGGGACTCGCTCGCGAGGACCTCGTGCGCCGCCATCGACGCCTCGCGCAGGGGCACGAGGTCGAGGTCGACCTCCATGCCGCCGGGCTGGCCGGTGGCGATGCCCGCGGCGGTGGTCTCGGTCAGCGCGCAGGTCAGCCCGGCGCCGCCGAGATCCTGGATGCCGGTGACGAGCTTGCGGTCGAACAGCTCCAGGCAGGTCTCGATCAGGATCTTCTCGGTGAACGGGTCGCCGACCTGCACCGAGGGTCGCCGGGCCGGGCCGCCGCCCTCGTCGAAGGTTGCCGACGCCAGTATCGAGACGCCGCCGATGCCGTCCCGGCCGGTCTTGGCGCCGAGCAGGACGACGGCGTTGCCGACCCCGGTCGCCGCCGACGTCTGCACCCGATCGACCGGCATGACCCCGACGCACAGGGCGTTGACCAGCGGGTTACCCGCGTAGGTCGGGTCGAAGACGACCTCGCCGCCGATGGTGGGCAGGCCGAGGCAGTTGCCGTAGCCACCGATGCCGGCGACGACCCCGGGCAGGACCCGGGCGGTGTCCGCCGCGTCGGCCTCGCCGAAGCGCAGCGGGTCGAGCACGCCGATCGGGCGGGCCCCCATGGTCAGGATGTCACGGACGATGCCGCCTACACCCGTCGCGGCCCCCTGGTACGGCTCGACGAAGCTGGGGTGGTTGTGCGACTCGATCTTGAAGGTGACCGCCAGCCCCTCGCCGACGTCGACGACGCCCGCGTTCTCCCCCATGCCCACCAGCAGCCGGTCCGTCAACGGGGTGTCCCGGAACTGCCGCAGATGCACCTTGGAGGACTTGTAGGAGCAGTGCTCGCTCCACATCACCGAGTACATCGCGAGTTCGGCGTCGCTGGGCCGGCGACCGAGGGTCGCGATGATCCGGGCGTACTCGTCGTCGGTGAGCCCCAGCTCCTGGTAGGGCTGCTCGGCGGGGGGACTCACGGAGGTGGCCGCGGGGGCGGCGGGGTTGCCGGTCACCCTCCCATCCTCGCCGATATCCCCTGGTCCGGGCGCCCGGGTGGGCCAGGAGACCCCTTCGTAACCAAAAATCCTTCTTTAAGAGGAAAAAGCCGACAAAAAGCCGGACAGCACCGAGGTGAACATGCGAAGCCCGTCGACCCCGGGGCCGGTGAGGTCGTCGACAGCATGCTCGGGATGCGGCATCAGGCCCACGATCGTCCGGCTCTCGTTACAGATCCCGGCGATGTCGGCCGCCGACCCGTTGGGATTCCCGCCGACGTAGCGCACCACAACCCGCCCGGCCGCCTCGAGTTCGGCGAGCACGTCCGGGGCCGCAACATAGCGGCCATCCCCGTGCTTCACCGGGATGACGATCTCCTCGCCGTCCTGGTAGCCGCGGGTCCAGGCAGTGCCCGGCGCCTCGACCCGCAACCGCTGGTCGCGGCAGACGAAGTGCAGTCCCACGTTGCGGGTCAGTGCCCCGGGGAGCAGGCCGGCCTCGCAGAGCACCTGAAACCCGTTGCAGATGCCGAGAATCGGCAGGCCCGCGCGGGCCGCCGGGACGAGGGCCGCCACCATGGGCGAGAACCGGGCTATCGCACCGGCACGCAGGTAGTCACCGTAGGAGAATCCGCCGGGCAGGATGACGGCGTCAACGCCGGCGAGATCGCTGTCGCCATGCCAGAGGGAGACCGGTTCGGCACCGGCGGCCCGCACCGCGAGCGCCGTGTCCTGGTCATCGAGGGAGCCGGGGAAGGTGACGATCCCGATCCGGGCCGGCGAGTCCGCCTCAGTCATTACCACACCCATCGCGATACCCGCCCAGATTCCTCGGAGTCCACTCCCGTCAGCGTAGCCGGTCGAATCGTGGGGCGGCCGATCGACGAAGGGAGCGGCGGGGGACGGCGGGAGACGGTGGACGGCGGGAGATGGTGGACGGCGGGAGACGTCAGACCGGATGGATGCCCTCGGCCACCTCCGGGCGGGAAGCGGGCCGGAGCCCCGTCCGCGCCCGGCTCAGCCGCGCCCCGGGAGCGCTCTCCTCCCAGGTGAGAGTCTTTTCCAGATGCACGCGGGTGCCCCGATGGGGGCTGTCCACCTGGTGGAACTGCACCCGGTCCATCAGAGCGCGCATGAGAAAGATGCCGCGGCCTTGCTCGGGAACATTATCCGGCCTGGGGGAATCGCCATTCTGGCGGGCTGTCCGATCGAGCTCATCCGCGCTGTCGAAACCGTCGCCGCGATCGCTCACCTCGATGACAGCGACTTCGTTGTCCACTCCCACAAAAACCTCGTACTCGTCGCCGGCATGAGCATGTAGAAGAACGTTGTCGCACGCTTCGGTCAAGGCGATTTCAACATCGTCAATGCATTCTTTATTGACGCCCAGGACTTTCAGGGACTGCGTACAGATACGTCGAATCACGGGTATGGAGATCTCATCGTGGGGCAACGACAGGCTTACTTTGATCTCCATGTCGGAGGGTGTACCCGCGTCACGCATCGTCAACCGAACGACCTACGCCGACACAGGCTCGATCCGGTCACATGTCATCGGTCATCGTAATCGGTTATTGCGATAGGTTGTCGCAATCGGTTATCTCAATCGGGCGGCAAGGGCCCGGCCCAGCTCGGTGCCCGAGCGCCAGGCACTCTCGATCTTCGGTGTTCCCCAGCCGTCGCCGGCGAGCCCGATCCCACTGCTGGACAGGTAGTACGGCTGTTCGTGCGGACGGTCCGGGCGAGCGAAGGTCCACTTTTGCACATACGTCCAACTGGGTTGCATCGTGATGGTGAGCAGGCGCCGTAGCGCCGCGACGAGATCGGGCCCGGCCGCCGCGGGGTCGGCCAGCCGCGGCCGCGCGAAATCCGGCGTCGAGTGGGCGACCAGGACGGCGGCATTGTCACCCCGGCGACGACCGTCGTCGGCGATCCAGGCAATCGTATCGTCGTCGTGGACGAAGGCTCCGTCGATCGGTGCCCAGCACCGGTAGGGCCAGCCGGCGAGCAGCGCCAGCACCGGCGACCAGGGTCGGCCGGCGAGCTGCGCCCGCTCCTCGGTGCAGGCCGGGTCGAGATGGCGCAGCGCCTGCGGGTCGGGCATCGCGAGGACCACCGCGTCGGCGGCCTCGTCGTCAACGCGGGGACCCGGGGTGACCCGGCGGATCGGTGTGGACTGCGTGACCTGCACCCCGGCTCGGGAGGCGAGGTCGGCGACCAGGGAACGCAGCCCGCGCGGGGCGGCGTACCGCAGCGGGCCGGAACGCGGCTCGGCCAGGGTGGCGGTCGGCCCACTGATTACCGACATTCGGTGCGTCCAGGGGCGTACCAGGCCACGGATGAACCAATCGTCCACGACTTCGCGGAACTCCGGCGAGGTGGCGGTGAAGTACGACGCGCCGGAGTCCACGATGCGCCCGTCTATCCACCGTGAGGCCATCCGTCCGCCGATCACGCGGCCCCGGTCACGGACATCCACGGTGATTCCCTCGGCTAGCAGTGCGCTGGCGCAGGCGATCCCAGCAATGCCCCCGCCGGCGACGACGACCTTCGCCACCGATCCCCCTATATCGAGATGAATGCCGCGGGCGCCGCATGCCGATTGGCCTTTCACCGGTTCCCGCGGCGTCGCCCTCCTGGATGTGTCGCCACGGTGACGGTGGCTTGCGGACGAGCGTTGATGATGCTCGCCATCAGTCCCGCCAGTGCCCGTCCGCCGAACGGCTGTGTTCATCGTGCCCATTGAGGAGGGGTCCGCGTGCGGTATCCGTGGTGATGCTTTCGCAGCGACGGGATAGTCCCTGCCGCGGAAGAGGGTTATCCCTGAACGGGCGCCCGAGATACCGGGGATGCATCTGTCGTTGACCGGGTCTGTCGTCGACCGGGTCTGTCGTTGACCGGATCTGTCGGCTGTCGGCCCTCCGTCAGCCCGCTCCCGCGACGGGATCGGTGGTGTTTGCCACGGCCACGGCCGCCACCCGGTACCCTCGTCATCCGCCGAGCATGGCTTAGCCTTACCCGCAGGAAGTCCATGACCGCGCGTGACGGTCTCTACCTCAGGAGGTCGTGATCGCTCGCCGACCCGCACCCCAGCGTCCCGGCACCCGCCCGGCACGAGTCGCCACGCCCGGCTCTGGCGGGGGAGCCGCACGGAGCCGTCGCCGCCCGTCCGTCCACGGATCCGATGGTGCCATCCCCGCCGTCGGACCGCGGGAACCCTGTCCCTGCGGGTCGGGCCGTCGTTACAAGGCGTGCCACGGCGAGCGGAACCGGCCGGCTCCCGTGCTGCGCCCGTTCGCGGGCCGCCGCGACGAGCCGGACCTGGTCGCCCTGCGGGAGCTGGTGCCCAGCGCCACCGCGCCGCTGGCCCTGGCGGCGGCCTACCTCGCCGACCATCCCGAGCACGCCGACCGGCGCATCACGCTCTGCACGATGCTGCCGCAGGCCGCCCCCGCCCTGGTACGCGAGGACGGCGAAATCCTGGTCGCCCTGCAGATCGCCCTTCCGGGTCTGGACGTATCGCGGGACGTCGCCGGTGCCCTGCTCGCCGCACTCGCCGCCGAGCCGGGGAGTGCGATCGACATCCCGCCCGCCTCCGCGCCGCGCCTCGTGGAACAACTGCCCGCGGGACTCGCCGGGTTGCCCCGGCTCACCGACCTGCTGGACCCGGCGCCCCTGGACATCACCGTTCATTCCGGATTCGGATGGTGGCTGCCACCGTCCGACGAGGAGAGCGGTCCGAACCCGGAGGCGGCGGTGATGCTGGAGCGCGCCAACGCCACCGTGGTGCCCACCGTACGGCTCACCTCGGTGCCGGCCGCCTACTGGTGCCATCCCGGTGACCGCTGGCACCTGCGGTGGGCGCTTCCGCTGGCCTGGCCGGGTGCGGCGGGTGCTGCGGCGGGCACCGACTCCGAGGCCGAGGCGGTCGCTCCCATCGGCGCGGGCGCCGACGTCGCCCCCACCGAGGAGGCGTTGCTGGATGCGCTGGCTCGCCTGGCCGCGGCCGAACGTCTCACGGTGGGGGAGGGCTCCAGGTTCATCGGGTTCTTCCGCGCCGCCGGGCTCGTCGTGCCCGTCTGGGATCTCGCGCCCGGAAGCGAGGCGGGTAGCTGTGAGGAGCCGGCCGCCGCGCTGCGGGTGGCCTACCAGAGGGCACTGGCCGACACCACGGCACTGACCGCGCACGAACGCCGGGTGCGGGCGGGTCTTGTTGGACGCAGCCTCACCCTGCGCTGACGGCATCGGCGCAGACCGCGCTGCCTGGGCGGGGTGCGCTGCCTGGGCGGGGTGCGCTGCCTGGGCGGGGTGCGGTGTCGGGAGGATGGAGCGCTGTGAGCAGGGTTGACGACCCGGAGAACACCTTTGACGTCATTGTCGTCGGGGCGGGTCCGGCCGGTGGCAGCGCGGCGCGGGCGGCGGCGAACGCCGGGGCCCGGGTGTGCGTGCTCGAACGCTCGGCGGTACCTCGTTACAAGACCTGCGGTGGCGGCCTGGTCGGCCTTTCGGCGGATCATCTCGGCATCGAACTGGCCGGTCTGGTTCGAGCCAGCGTCAGCTCCCTGACGATGACCTGGGACGGCCGCTTCGAGGTCACCCGCGGCCGGTCCGGCGGCCGTCCCTGGATGTCGATGGTGATGCGATCCGATCTGGACGCCGCTCTCCTGGCCGCGGCGGCCGCGGCCGGCGCGACCGTGCGGACCGGTGCGCACGTGGTGGGGCTGACCGAGAGCGGGCCGGGCGGGACCGGGATCGCCGAGGACGCCGGGGATCAGGACGACGGTTGGGTGACCGTGCGTCTGCGTGCGGGGGCGGACCTGCGCGCTCGGGTGGTGGTGGGTGCGGACGGCACCTCGGGTCGTTGCGGCACCTATGTCGGTGTCCGCTGTGACCAGGTCGACGTCGGCCTGGAGGGCGAGTTTGTCGCCGACCCGGCGCGTGCCGCGCGATGGGCCGGACGCATGCTCATCGACTGGGGGCCGGTGCCGGGTTCCTACGGGTGGGTGTTCCCCAAGGGACGGGTGCTCACGGTCGGCGTGATCGGTGATCGTGCCGAGGGCGCCGCGCTGCGCGCCTATTACACCCGGTTCGTCGACCGTCTCGGGCTCACCGACCTGCCGCGCCAGCATGACTCCGGACATCTCACCCGGGTGCGGGCCGTCGCCTCCCCGCTGCGGCGGGGCCGGGTGTTGGTCGCGGGGGACGCGGCCGGGCTCCTGGATCCGTGGACACGCGAAGGCATCTCGTTCGCATTACGGTCGGGTCGGCTCGCCGGGGAGGCGGCCGCCGCGGCGAGTGTGGGCGTCGGTCGCGCGAGGGCGGGCGTGACCCGGGCCGGGGGGGTAACGGATACAAGGCCCACTGGCCCGGGCGCCACGGCGCTCGACGCCTTGGCGGCCTATCCCGCGCGCGTCGAGGCGATCCTGGGCCCCGAGATGGCGGCGGGACGAGAGGTCCTGGCCGCGTTCACCCGCCGGCCGGGCGCGATGCACACGGTCATGGCGGCTCCGGGCACCTTCGGGCTGTTCACCCGGCTCATCGAGGGACGGACCACCATCGCCCGGCAACTGCGTCGTCCCGGCGTGCGGGCGGCGGTGGCGGCACTGAGGCACTGAGGCACTGAGGCACTGAGCTGCTGAGCTGCTGAGCTGCTGAGCCACTGAACTGCTGAGGCAGCCGGCGGTGTCAGCGGCGTCAGCCGCCCGGGTAGCCGCGGCGTTCCTCGCCGAAGCGTTCGGCTACCGCGCCGGCGATCTCCCGATAGGCCGCCCGCGTCTCCCGTTTCAGGTTCGACAGCACGATCCGTCCCCCGTCGGCCAGATGCGGGTCGAACGGGACCCGGACCACCCGTCGCGTCCGGGCTTCAAAATGCCGTTCCAGCGTGTCGACGTCGACCCGCTCGCCCTGGACGGGGAACATCGAGATCACGGCGACCGCCTCGCGGACATGGTCGGAGTAGCCGTGCGCGTCCAACCAGTCGAGGGTGGCGCTCGCGCTGGACCCGCCGTCGGCGCTGGCGCTGCTCACGATCACCAGCGTGTCGGCTAGCTCCAGCACCCCATGCATCGCACTGTGCAGGATGCCCGTCCCACAATCGGTCAACAGGATCGAGTAGTGCCGTTGCAGCAGATCGTCGGCTGCCCGGTAGTCGGCGTCCCCGAAGGTGTCCGACAGCTCCGGATCGTTGGCCGACGCCAGCACCTCCAGCCTCGAGTCGGCCTGTGACAGGTACCTGCGGACGTCCACGTACCGGTGCAGACGCGGAGCGTCCTCCAGCAGTTCGCGCACCGTGTGGGCGGAGGTGCGTGGCACCCTGGAACCCAAGGTGCCACGGTCCGGATTCGCGTCGATCGCCACCACCCGGTCATCGCGCAGGCTGGCCAGCGTGGAACCGACCGCCACCGTCGTCGTGGTCTTGCCGACGCCGCCCTTGAGGGACATCACCGCGATGCGGTGACAGTCGTGCAGCGGGTTCCGGATGCGCGCGAGGAGCCGGCGGTCGCGAACCTCGTCGGGGGACGGACCGGGGTTCACCGCGCCCGCCGAGACCTGGTAAACGAGCCTGCGCCAGCCGCGGGACGCCGTCTCCGGGGGAGCGGGCAGCAGTGCGCTGGTGGCGAGCCCCGCCCGGCCGTTTCCCGTCTCCCGGGAACCCGGTCCCACCGGGCCACCGGCCCGACGCCGGCCGGCCGCGGCCGATGGGTCGTGCTCCGTCCGGAACGATTCGTCGTGGGCCCGGCCGTCGTGGGCCCGGCCGTCGTGGGCCTGATCGCCGCGGTTCGGATCGCGGTGCCGCCCGATCCCGGCCGGTCCGCCGGGCGACCCGGCCGGCTCGGGATCGCGTAGCCAGGAGGGGATGCGGCCGGCTTCGGTGGGCGTGCGGGCCGGGCCGGTGTACGGGCCGCCGGCCGCCTTACTTCCGGTTCTCGACCGGTCGGGCGGCGGCGGCGCGGGATACTCGGTTGACGGTCGATAGGTCTCGTATCGCCCATCCATCTCGCCGTACGGCCGGGGAGCGGCGGAGTCGAAGTCCGCTCGTCTCATCGCGGCGGTCTCCTCCAGCGCGGACGAGTTCGCCGCCGCCACCGGCGGCGTGCTCCGCCACGGATCATGGCGCTCGTCCCGCGGGGCCGGTGGCGGGGACTGGGCGTACGGGTCGGACGGTGGCGGGTTCAGCGGCGGGCCCGGTGGCGGGGACTGGGCGTACGGGTCGGACGGTGGCGGGTTCAGCGGTGGCGGGTTCAGCGGATCGCCCCGCCAGGCCCGGGTCTCCCCCGGCGGGGGCGGCGGGTACGCCTGACCGAACGCTCCGCCCGGATTCGGTGGGAACTGGTCGAGCAGCGGATCGAAGGTGCGGGTCTCGATCGGCAGCATCCTGCCGTTGCCGTTGGCACTCTCCGTGCCTCGACGGTTCATGGCCGCGGACCCGGGCGTGCCCCGATCGGTCCAGCCAGCCGGGCCAGCCGGGTAGGAACCCGCTGCCTCGGAGCCCGTGGCCGACATCGGATCAACGCGGCGCATCGACGGCCAGGTGTCGGAGACGGCAGGGGACGCCGCCGGGGCGGCGGTGCTCGGCCGGAAGACGGATGCCGCCGGCTCGGGGCGGTAGGGGCCGTCGACCGTCCAACCGGCGGCACCGGCGGAGCGCGGCTGCGCCGGACCGGTCTGCCAGTGATCCGGGTCGGCTCGGTCGGGGGACGACCGGTCGGGGGACGACCGGTCGGTGTCCGTCACTGCCGGCAGTCGGCTCGCCGAACGGGACGGCTGCTCGGTGGTCGGCGGCGGGGACCCGACGCGCCCGCCACGCTCCCGCGGCCCGGGATTCGCGGGGTCCCGATCTCCGGCATCGCCGACCCGGATGGCGCCGATCTCCCGGGGATCATCGTTCATGATTGTTCTCCGGGCAGCACACCACCTGGTTGATCCCCGGGGCGGGCATTCCCTCCGTCGTGTTCAAGGGCCTCCCCTCCGTTTGGGCGACCCAAGCCATGAGGCCGGGGTGATCTGACGACCACGCCCAGGACAGCGGTCCCCGGTAGCCCGCGTTCGGAGCCGAGCGTCCGGCACGTGGACGTGACCCGCCGGACCGGCCCGACAGGTCTGACCAGAATGACATGTGGTTCCGTGGACCGCACGGCCCGGCCGGTGGAAACGGTGTGCCTCGTGTGGTGCCGGCCCCGGGGGCGTCTCCTCCCCGGGGGCGTCTCCTCCCCGGGGGCCCTGACAGCGAGGGTGATGAGGGAGGCGTCAACGGTAGGGGGACCAGCGGACGCCGGTGTCGCCGGAGCGCAGGCTGTCGATCCTGACCCGGAACTGGGCGGCCACCGTCGCGCTGCTCCCCAGGATCGGCACCACGCTCGTCACCAGCTTCAGTTCCCGGACCGCCCGCAGGACGGCGAACCCGTCCCAGGTGGTGACGTCGAAGTCGTAGCCCCGGGCCAGATCGAGGTGGGCCTGAGGATCATGACCGAAGCGTAGCCGGCCGACCGCCACAGGAATCAGGTCCCATTCCGCCGGCCCCAGGCAGGTGGCGTCGAAGTCGCAGAGCAGCGCGCGGCCGTCCGCGGCCCGCACGAGGTTCGCCAGATGCGCGTCCCCATGTATGACGACCCGCGGCAGCGCGTAGCGGATGGTGGGCAGAGCCGCCGCGATCCGGCCGGTCATCTTCTCCAGGAAACGGCGGTCGGGCCCGGGGAGCGCCTCGGCGTCGGATAATCGCCGGCGGACGTCGTCGAGGGGATCCCAGCATGGCAGCGGCGGTTCCGGCGGCGCCAGGGTGTGCAGACCGCGCAGCGCGCCGGCCAGCTCCGCGGTGTCCGGTGCCGGACCGCCGGGCGGGGTGCCGGGTGGCGTCGCGTCGGCCCAGACCGTCGCGAGGAAGCCGGCCGCCGTGACCGGGGCCGGCACGCCGGGGAGCAGCCGGACGGCCGGGACGTGGTTCTCCGCCAGCCAGCGGGCCACCCGGACCACCTTGTTCACCCGATGCGCCATCGCGGCCGATCCGATGATCCGGACAACCGCGCCGGCCCGTGGCAGCCGGTACACCGCGTTCACGGTTCTCTTGATCAGCATGGCATCCGAGTCGTCCAGGCCGGCCTCGGCGCAGATCGCACCGAGGGCGCGGCGGGTCCGCTCCGCGGTGAACCGCGCGTGGTCCGGCGAGCCCGCCGGAGGGTGCCCGCCGTCGGCCACTGCGCCCTCGCACGGTCCTCGTACGGTGGCCGGCGTCAGACCGGCGAGCTCGGCACGGGAACCGCGCGCCCGCCGGGCCGCTGCCGCGCCGCGGAGCGTTGCCACTCCCGGATGAGTACCGCGAGGTCCCGCACCTGGCGCACCTCGCTGTGCGGCCGGGTGGCCGCGAGCAGCTGATCCGCGCGTCCCGAGACGGAGGCCACGGTTCGCCCCCAGGAGATCTGGATCGCCTCGGTGGCCAGGGCGCAGACCTGGTCGAGTTCCAGGCGACCCTGCCGGGCCAGCGCCAGGGCGAGATCGAGGCGGATCACCGACCGGAATCCCGGGGCGTTCATCCCGTCCAGCTTCGGCAGGGCGAGATCCGCGTGTTCCTGGGCGGCCTGTGGTCGGCCGAGTAGACACAGGGCCGTCGTGGCGTTGTAGGGCACCTCGACCGGATTGAACTGGTCGAAACTCGGACCGGGACGGCCCCACTGGTCCGCCGGGATGGCGTCCGCCAGGTCGTACGCCCGGTCCAGGGCCTGGGCCGCGCCCCGCACGTCACCGAGGGCGGCGAGGGCACGCGCCTCCTGGCAGACAAGTCGGGCCCGCACGGCACCGCCACTGACGTGGGTCAGCCCGTCCCGGGCAAGGCGGAGCGCCTCGTCGGGCCGGCCGGCGTAGAACTCGTTGACGGCCGCGACTTCCCGGGCCGAACCGCGAAGCGCACCCTCACCCACCGAGCGCCCCGCCTGGAACCCGAGCGACGTCAGCGACCGCGCGGTCTCGATGTCACCGAGTTTGAAGGCCGCATCCGCACCCAGCACGGCGACCCGCCCCCGCAGCACGTCGCGCCGGTGGGCGTCGCCGGCGGGGATGGACCGCCGGCTGAGTCGCTCCAGGCCGCGGCGCAACCGCTCGGTCTGGGCCAGGATGTGCGCGGGTGGGGTCGCCTCGTGCGCGTCGAGGAGGTCGTCGAGCAGATCGTCGGCGCGTTCCAGGGCGAGCTGGATCGGACTGGCCGCGAGGACGTCCGAGACCTCCATGATCTGTCCCTCGGCGAGGATCGCGGTCATGACCGCCGCTCCCGCATAGCGATGGAACTGCCTGCGGTCCGAGGCACCGGGGGCCGGGGCGCCGAGGCGTGTGGTGTGGGGGGCCGACGACGGTGTCGGCTGCGCCGGGATCGCTCCGCTCACAGCGCCGAATGGTGCTTCGCTCACAGTGCCGAAGGATGGCGTGCCCGCGGGTGCCGGCGACACATCGGTGGGGCTCGTTGCGGCTTTCGTCATCGAAGGCTGGGGCGGTGGCGCCGGCTCGTAGTCCTCGGGGTGGTCGTCCGGAGGGGTGCGCGCCGGCGGGATGACGATCGACTCGGTGGTCGCCCACCAGGGTGGGAGAGGGGCCGCCCGGCTCGCCGGGACCCAGGCCCCGGGGTCGGGCCCGCGCGTCGGTGAAGATCCGCTCGACTGCGGCATGCCGCGCGTCCTTCCTTCAGACAGCACCACGGTCGTGACCGTGACGACAAGGTAGTGGGGGTAGAGCCCACCGCGAGAAGCGACCGACCGGGGGCGCACAGTGAGACCACGCGCCCGCATCGGTGCCGCGACCGCCATCCTCCCTGACGGCGGTCCGGCCGGATCCAGCGATCAACGGCCGAAGTCTCCCGGCGGTCGTACGACGGCCTCGCTGCCGCCGGCCGGTCGTTCCGGTCGCTCTGGTTGGTCCGACCGGATCTGGCCTGTGTCTCGCTTTGTCAATAGTAGGAGGGAGGCTGCGCCGGAGGGTGATGATTATTGGTGCGCAAAGTTCCTGTCATCGTGGCTCTGCGTGGTGTTACCCGGAGGTTTCCTCTGCCGATCATGTTTGGCGGGCAAGCCGGCGGCGGTGCGATGCGGCGGTGGAGCTCGCCGGTCGGCGGTGGCGGGATGAGGAAGGGGGGCGCTGGCAGGACCGACAGGATCGCGCGGCGCAGGCTTGTGGATCATCGCCCCGGCCCGGGAGGGTCCCGGGCGACGAGCCGAGGGAGGCCGGGATGCGGCCCGCCGCCGGTTCGCTCCAGAACGGGAACGAGGCGGCAATAGCTTTGTAATCATGACACCTTGTCATGATTACCGAAAAGGTGAAGCTGGGGGACCCGATGTTGGTCCGATCGGCGCCGGCGTCCATCCCCGCGCTCGGGTCGTCCATCCCCGCGTTCGGGTCGTCCATCCCCGCGTTCGGGTCGTCCATCCCCGCGTTCGGGTCGTCCATCCCCGCGTTCGGGTCGTCCATCCCCGCGTTCGGATCGGTAGCCTCGGTATCGTGGTCGATGGCCCCCCGACGTGCTTTCCGGCCGGCAGGTCGCGCAGCTGGTGTCGACCAGGCCGGCCGTGGTCGGCGCGCCGTGCCTGATGACCGTGTGGCGCGGTGTCCCGCCGATCCGCTGGTCGGGCCGCGGACGAACCTGCCGTCCGCCGACGCGTCCCTGGCCCGTGAGCTCGATGACCTGGCGCACCGGGCCTGGCCGCCGTTGCGCCAGGTCGAACGGGCCGGGTGGGTGCTGCGCGAGTCCGCCGGGTCGTCCCGGCGAGGCAACTCGGTCTGGGCCCGCGGCGACGTGCCCGACCTCGCCGCGGCGCTTGCCACGGTGCGGGATTTCTACACCGCCGCCGGTCTGCCGCCGACCTTCCAGCTGACACCCTTCTCCCGGCCGACCGGGCTCGGCGCGGTCCTCGACGCCGCCGGGTACGACGACACCGGTCCTACCGACGTCTGCACGGCGCCTCTCGCCGGCCTTGTGAGTGGTGCCGACCGGGCACCGGCGGCTGCCGGCTCGGTGGGGATGACCGTCACCACCACGCCGGCGGATGAGTGGCTGGATGTCGCCGGCCAGGTGCTGACGACGTTCAACGCGCAGCGGCCCGGCACGCTCGCGGTGCTCTCGGCGCTGCGGCTGCCCACCATCTACATCACCCTGACCGTGGACGGCATGCCGGCGGCGGTCGGACGCGGCATCGCGGACGACCGTTGGCTGGGTGTCTACAGCATGGCCACCCTGCCCGTGGCCCGTGGCCGGGGCGCGGCCCGCCGGGTTATCGCGGCACTCGCCGAGTGGGCGGCGGGCAGAGGCGCCACTCATGCGTATCTGCAGGTCGAAGAGGTCAGCGCCGCGGCGCGGGGCCTGTACGCCGATCTTGGTTTCCGGCCGGTCTACCGCTACACCTACCGCCGTGCGCCGCTGGACGCGACGTCCGGTGGAGGTCTCCCATGAGCGGGACCGTCGAGGAACTCCTCCTGCCGGGCGGCCTGACCAGGGTGATGGGCGTCGTCAACGTCACGCCGGACTCGTTCTCGGACGGCGGTACCTACCTCGATCCGCTGGACGCGGTCCGGGCCGGGCTGCGGATGGCCGACGACGGGGCGGATCTCGTCGACGTCGGTGGTGAGTCGACCCGACCGGGCGCGTCTCGGGTCATCGCCGCCGAGGAGATGCGTCGCGTGCTTCCGGTGGTGGCCGAGCTCGCCGCCGCGGGCGTCCGGGTCAGCGTCGACACCAGCCGTGCCGCTGTGGCCGCCGCCGCGGTCGACGCCGGGGCGGTGCTCGTCAACGACGTGTCCGGCGGCGCCGATCCCGATCTGCTCGGTCTCGTCGCCGACCGTGGCGTGCACTACGTGCTGATGCATGGGCGGGGGACCAGTGCGGACATGGCGTCCCGGGCGGTGTACCGCGACGTGGTCGCGGAGGTGGTCGCGGAGCTCGTGGACCGGCTCGGGGCCGTGCTGGCCGCCGGGATCGCCGAGGATCGGGTCATCCTCGACCCCGGCATCGGCTTCGCCAAGACCGCCCGGCACAACTGGACGCTTCTGCGCCACATCGACGCCTTCGTCGCGCTCGGCCGGCCGCTGCTCGTCGGCACGTCCCGCAAGTCGTTTCTCGGCTCGGTACTGGCGGACGCGAACGGCCCGGCCCGGCCGGTCGCCGACCGGGACGACGCCACCCAGGCGACCACCGCGTTGCTGGCCGCGGCCGGGGTGTGGGGCGTGCGGGTGCACGCCGTCCGGCCTGCCGCCGACGCCGTGCGGGTCGTGCGCGCCTGGCGGGACGATAGTGACCGGCGCGGGGACGGACCCGAGGCCGATCCCGGCCGGGCCGTGGATCCCGGCCGCGTGGAAGATCGGGAGGTTCCGTGGGCTCCGCGGTGACGGGCTCCGCAGCGGAGGTCGCCTCCCAATCGAGGGCCACGTCGCTCGACCGGATCACCCTGTCGGGGCTGCGGGCTCGCGGCTACCACGGGGTTCTGGCGGCGGAACGGGATCTTGGCCAGGAGTTCGTCGTCGATGCCACGCTGTGGCTCGACCTCTCTTCGGCGGCGTTCCACGACGACGTGACCCGCACCGTGCACTACGGCGAGCTTGCCGAGACCCTTGCCGGGATCGTCACCGGAGAACCCGTGAATCTGATTGAGACCCTCGCCGATCGACTCGTCCGCGCCTGTCTGCGGGACGGTCGGGTGATGCGGGCCGAGGTGACTGTCCACAAGCCCGCGGCCCCGATCGCGGTTCCGTTCGCCGATGTCGCGGTGACGATCGTCCGCAACCGGGTCGACGGCGTCGAGTCGGTGACCGCGCCGGCCGCGGCCGCGGGGGTCGTCACCGATGGCGGGTGACCGGATGATGACCCGGCCGGAGCATGCGGTGCTGTCGCTCGGGTCCAACCTCGGCGATCGTCTGGGCCGGCTGTCCGCCGCCGTCCATCGGCTCGACCGCGCGCTGGGGGTGCTCGCCGGCTCACCGGTGTACGAGACGGCACCCGTCGGTGGACCCGAGCAGGACGACTACCTGAACGCCGTCGTCCTGGTGCGCCCGGCACCCCCGCGTGATCTGCTCGAGGTCGTCCGCGAGGTGGAGGAACGGGCCGCGCGGGTCCGGGCCGTCCGGTGGGGCCCGCGAACGCTCGACGTCGATGTCATCGCGATCGGTGACCTGCGCAGTGACGACCCCGAGATCCTCGTGCCGCATCCCCGAGCACATCTGCGGGCCTTCGTCTGCGTGCCCTGGCTGGACGTTGATCCCGAGGCGACGCTGCCCGGGCACGGGCGGGTCGCCGATCTGGTCGCCCGGATGGCCGCGGGGAAGCACCCGGCCGGTCTGCGCCGGATCCCGTGGTCGCTGTCGGATCCCGTGGTCGAGGCGGATCCGGGGGCCGATGCCGTCACCGATCCCGCCGTCGGCGGCAGTGACGCCGAAGAGGCGGCCAGGTGAGACCGACCCGGGCACGTGATCTCATCGCGGTCGCGGTGGCGTTCGGGGTACTCGGGTACCTGCTGCTGTGGTGGGCGTACCGATCGATTCCCACGCTGCCGCGAACGGCGTCGGTGTCGGTTCTCATGATCGGTGCCATCGAGCTCCAGGTCGCATCCCTGACCCGTCGCCGGCTGGAGGGGCGGCCGGGAACGCGGCCGATCCTCCCGCTCACGGTCGCCCGGCTCGCCGCGTTGGCCAAGGCGAGCTCCGTCGTCGGAGCGGCGCTCGCCGGCATCTGGGCGGGTGTGTTCGGCTACACCATGCCCCGCACGGGGGAGTTCCCGACCGCGGGCGGCGACGCGCTCACCGCGGGTCTCGGGTTGGCTGCGGCGATGGTGCTGTTAACCGGGGGCCTCATCCTCGAACGGGTGTGCCGGGTCAAGAAGCGTTAGCCCGGCCCGGCCCGGCCCGGCTCCGGGAGGAATGTCCTGATGGAACACCGAAAAGTGGTGTGATCACCGATGGGCCGCCTGTTCCGATTCGTATTGGTAGGACTACTCTGGGGTAGATTGCGATATATGACCGTGGTCGGTGTCGGGGTTGTCCTGGGCCACCTCCGTAGGGTGGTGATTGTCGGCGTTGTTCGCGTCGTCGGTGGATGGTGCGGTGACGTGGCGCCCAGGCGCCGGGGGTGGGAAGGGGCGGGTGATGGTCGCTGAGGGCGGGAACTCGCACGGTGGCACGCGCGCGCAGCCGCGACTGAACCATGGTCGGGTGGACCATGGTCGGGTGGGCGATGGCGCCGATCCCGGCCCACCCGCCGGTCCGGTTCACGACCCGGCGCGGAACTTCTCGGACCCCGTGCGTGACCTCCCTGCCAACGCGGCTCGGGCCGCTCCCCGGTCGGGTCCGGCAGCTGAGGGAACCGCCGCGCCCCGGCGCCGCCAGCCGTCCGAGGGCCGGATCGTCGCGTTCAGCACGCTGGCGACGAGATCCGCCAGGAGGCCCGAGCCCCGCCACTCGTCGCGAGCCGCCGCGCCGACGTTCGACGGACCGGCGTACGGTGACAATCCAACACCGTACGATATCGTACAATCTCATACAGTGACGCCAGCGCAGGTTGATCGGCCGGCCTCGGCCTGGCGGCCCCCGGGCGGGCCGGTCCCGCCCGGGGAGCGGCCCGAGCCGGCGCAGCGATCCGAGCCGGCGCAGCGATCCGACCATCGCGGCGGTTGGCCCGACCCACGCGGCGCGGGTGTCTCCCCGCCGGGTGGGGTCGATGCCCCCCGGCACCGACCCGCGTATTCCTCGTCTCCCCCGGACCCGCGCGCGCCGTCCGGGCTGGACCGGGGATCTCCTCCGGACCCGGACGGCTTCTCCCGGGGAGGCGGTCGGCCGGGTTCCGGACTTCGGCCGGGTTCCGGGCTACTGGACGAGGTCAGCTTCACCGGGTACCAGCACGCGATCAGGGACGACGGCCCACGGACCGCCGGGGAACCCCGGCGCGCCCCGGATCGGATGTCACCGGGCGCTGCCTCCGGCCGGCCACGAGCGGACCCGCCGGGACAGGGTCGGCGGGGGAGTCCTGAAGTCGACGGGCCGGATGCCGGCGACGCTGCCGCCGTCTCGGAGCCGGCCCGCCCGCACGGCCGCGTGGCCGGTAGCCGAGCCCGTACCCGAGCCGGTACCCGAGTCCCGGCTGGAGGGGGCCGCCAGCCGCGTAACCCGGTACTCAGCGCGATTCAGGCGGCGGTGCTCGCGGCGGTCCTCGTCGTCGGCGTCTCGCTCGGCCGGACACTGGCCCTGCCCGGTGACGCCGGGACGATGTCCCGGGTCGCGGACTGGGGACGGGTGAACCATCTGTCCTTCCTCGTGGATCAGTTCGACCGGCGTCGTTAGGGCTTGGACCGGCGCCGTCGGCGGAGATTGGGCTTCGCGGCTCAGGCCCGTAAAAAGTTCGCAAAGATGGCATACAACGCAGAGGTTTGTCGACCAGAGAGCGATTGTTGTCACCGTTGCCGTACTTGTCGCTTTATGGTCTCCATTGAGTATGATCGAAGCAATGTCCAGGTAACCTGTGGATCCTCGGCCACGCGGACCATCCGGGCCGGCGGAGCAGGAGAAGCGGTCCCGGCGAAATTGGTTGCGCCCAGTTTGCCGAATCCTCTTGCATCCGATGGCCCCGGGCGTGTGAAATCGGTATCGGTAGGTCTGTCGCATTCCGTCGACCTCGCCGCGAAGAGGCCCGTCTCGGGCATCCTGGTCGCCGATGTTCGGCCGAGCGCGCGTCCTGGCCTGCCAAAGCATCCAGGGAGGCCACGTGCGTCCAAGACCCGCACCTTCTCCTGCGGCACCCCTGACCGTGAACAGTGGCGGCCAGGGGCGGGTGGGCCAGGACCGGGCCGGGCAGGGCCATGCCGGCAACGGCCGGGCCGGGCAGCTCCCGGACGCCTCCGACGGACCCGGCCGGCTGCCCACCGAGGCCGAGGCCGCCGCGATCACGGCGGCGGTCTTCGACAGCCCGCTGGTGTCCAGGGTGTCGCCGGATGGTCTGCGCATCACCGGCATCCGCACCTCGACCGGCGCACCCGACTGGGCGTTTGCGGTGTTGTCTCCGCTGGGCGGTACCGATCCGGCGATCGCGGTACTGCGGTGGGACACCAGCTGCGGATGGGTGCTCGATCAGGTGGGGACGGCCCGGGTCGGGATCGGCGGTGGAGCGGCTGGACGGCACGACGACCTGCCGCGCGGGGCCATCACCCGTCGCCGCGGTGCCGGTGTCCGCCGCGGTTGCGAATCCGGCATCCGCCCAGGTGACGCGGCACGGCCCGGCTGAGCGACGGCGCCCTGTCGGCCTGGCGTCGCGCCAGCTACCGTCGTGAGGGTGTCGATGCCGGCCGCCGAGGCCTCAGGACAGCGCCCGTGACCCTTGTGGACTGGTTGCGTGCGCTTCCGGATCAGGCGTTGACCCGGCTCTTCCTCCTACGGCCGGACCTGGCGACGCCGCCCCCACCGGACTTCGAGGTGCTTGCGGCCCGCCTGGAGATCCGGGTCAGCGTGGCCCGCGCGTTGGAACGTCTCGACACGGGCGCCTGCGAGCTCCTGGAGGCGTTGACGATCCTTCCCCGGCCGGTGTCCCTGGCGGAGCTGACAAGGTTCTGCGGGCATTCGGAGGTGTCCGAGCCGGTGGGCCGGCTTCGTGACCTCGGGCTCATCTGGGGCGACGATGCCGAGCTGCGGGTCACCGGGATGGTCGTCGACCTCCTCGGCGTGCGCCCGCTGGGGCTCGGCCGTCCCGTGCGAGCCTGCCTGACGACGTACCGGCAGTCCCAGCTCGCCCGGCTCCTGACCGCGGCCGGCCTGCCGGTGCCCCGGGGCGCGGTCGACGAGACGACGACCGGGGTCGCCGTCCGGGAAGCGATGATCGACGCGTTGAGCGACGCCTTCGCGGACGCGGATCGGGTGCGGGAGTGGATCGAGACCTGCTCCTCCCGGGCGCGGCAGCTGCTGGACCGGCTGGCCGCGGGTCCGGCGCTCGGCGCCACCACGGAGGCGGGCCGGTTGCTGGGGGTGTCCGCGGCCCGAACCCCGGTGGAGGAACTACTCGCCCGCGGCCTGCTCGTCGGATTGGACGAGGAGACCGTCGAGCTGCCGCGCGAGGTTGGGCTGGTCGTGCGCGGCGAGCATCCGGCCGGGGTCCTGCACCCGCATCCGCCCGCCGTCGAGGGAGAGGTCGTCGGGGTGGCGGCGGTTGACGCCGTGGCGGCCCTGGCGGCGGACACCCTCGTCCGGTGGGTCACCACCCTGCTGGACGCTTGGGGCGCGAGCCCGGTCACTCCGCTGCGCACCGGCGGGTTGAGCGTGCGGGACCTGCGGGCCGCCGCGAAACTGCTCGACGTTGACGAGCGGACCGCGGCCTTCGTGGTGGAGCTGGCCGCGGCGGCCGGCCTGGTTGACGCGACCGCGGGGGTTGACGTCCAGTACGTGCCGACCACGGCCTACGACCGCTGGGGCACCGACCTGGTGGCGGCCCGGTGGGCCGTACTGGTCGAGGGCTGGCTGCGCTCGCCGACCGCCGCCTGGCTGGTCGGCGAGCGGGACGAACGGGGCCGGCAGATCGCTCCCCTGTCGCTGGACGTGCGGCGGCCGGCCGTGCAGGACCTGCGTGCCCAGGTCCTGCGGGCGCTGGCCGCGGCGCCCGCAGGGGTGGTGCCGACCGCGGAGTCGTTGCGTGCCCTGCTGACCTGGCGAGCGCCCCGGCGCGGCGGAATGCTGCTCGCCGGGATGATCGACGGAACGATCGTCGAGGCCGAGCTGCTCGGGCTGACCGGCCGGGGCGCGCCGAGCACGGTCGGTCGGTTACTCGCCGCCCAGCTCGACGCGGAGAACGCCGATCCGACGCGGAACGTGGGCGTGCCGAGCCGATCGGCGGCTGGTGATCCAGGGCTGTGCGTCAGGCTCGCCGACGCGCTTGCGCCGCTGCTGCCCGAGCCGGTCGAGGAGCTGCTGCTGCAGGGGGATCTCACCGCGGTTGCCCCGGGCCCGCTGGTACCCCGGGTGGCTGCGGAGCTGGCGCGGATGGCGGATGTCGAGTCCGCGGGCGCGGCCACCGTCTATCGGTTCTCCGAGGCCTCGCTGCGTCGCGGCCTGGACTCGGGCCTGGTAGCGGAGGACATCCACGCGATGCTCGTCCGTCTCGGTCGAGGCGGGGTGCCGCAGGCCCTCACCTATCTGATCGACGACACCGCCCGGCGGCACGGCCGGTTGCGGGCCGGTCCCGCCGCGAGCTACCTGCGCTGCGAGGACACGGCGCTGCTCGCCGAGGTGGTCGCCAACCGGCGTACCCAGGCGTTGGGGCTGCGCCGGATCGCGCCGACGATCGTCATCTCCCCACTGCCGACCGCGGAGATGCTCGCCGGCCTGCGCAACGCCGGGTTCGCCCCGGTCGCGGAGGCCCCGGACGGGCGGGTGGTGCTGCGCCGGCCCGCCGCCCATCGGACGCCGGCGCGTCCCCGCGCGGCGTCGGTCGACGTGGCCGACACCCGGATCAACCAGCTGCGCGACGTGGTCCGGCTGGTCCGCCGGGGCGACGACAGCGCGCGGGCGGTCCGGGCGGCCGGCGAGGTTCCCGGCATCGAGGTCGGGCTCACCCGGTCCGCGCCGTTGATCCTGGTGCTGCTGCAGGGAGCCGTCCGGGACCGGCGCCGGGTGCTGCTGGGCTACGTTGACCAGCAGGGTGCGCCGAGCGACCGGATCGTGCGGCCCACCGTCGTCGAGGGCGGCTGGCTCACCGCGTGGGACGAACTCAGCGCCGGCCCGCGTCGTTTCGTCCTGCACCGGGTGACCGGCGTCGCTGACATCGACGACGCGTTCGGCGGACCGCCGGTGGCGGCGGACTGGTCGGCCGCCGCGGAGGATCTCGCCGATCCGCCATGAGCCGGGCGGGCCGGTGGGCCGGTGGGCCGGTACCTGTACCGGTACCGGTGTGCCCGCTTGCCCGCGGGACCCGCGGTGGTTTCGGTCGGGCTTCGGCCCCTCTGGTTACCGTGTCGATGGTCGGCTGTACCGTCGAAGGGCGCCGGTGAACGAGCAGCGCGCCGCCGGTGTGATCGTGCCGGTGCTACGCCGGTGGCCCGCACCGCACCGATCGGTGCAGGGCGGCTCGTGTTGGTGGTTCACTGATGGGTCGATACCCACGGCGGAACCTACGGCGGACGGAAAGGGCGGTGGCGGGTGACGGACGGCCCGTTGATCGTCCAGTCGGACAAGACGTTGCTGCTCGAGGTCGAGCATCCCAGTGCTGTCGAGGCGCGGTCGGCCATCGCTCCGTTCGCCGAGCTCGAACGGTCTCCGGAGCACGTGCACACCTATCGGGTGACGCCGCTGGCGCTGTGGAACGCCCGGGCCGCCGGTCATGACGCCGAGCAGGTTGTCGATGCGCTGGTTCGCTTCTCCCGTTACGCCGTGCCGCACGCCCTGCTCGTCGACATCGCCGACACGATGGATCGCTACGGTCGGCTGCGCCTGGAAAATGACCCGGCCCACGGGTTGGTGTTGCGTGCTCTCGACCGGGTGGTGCTCGTCGAGGTGGCCCGGGCCAAGAAGGTCGTGCCGATGCTCGGCTCCCGCATCGACGACGACACGATCGCCGTGCACCCCTCCGAGCGCGGCCGGCTCAAGCAGGTGCTGCTCAAACTCGGGTGGCCGGCGGAGGATCTCGCCGGCTACGTCGACGGCGAGGCGCACCGGATCGACCTGCGCCAGGACGGCTGGGAGCTGCGCGACTACCAGAAGGGCGCGGTAGCCGGGTTCTGGGAGGGCGGGTCGGGGGTCGTCGTGCTGCCTGCGGGCGCCGGGAAGACCATCGTCGGCGCCGCGGCCATGGCCCAGGCCGGGGCGACCACGCTGATCCTGGTTACGAACACGGTCGCCGGCCGGCAGTGGCGGCACGAGCTGCTGCGCCGCACCTCGCTGACCGAGGAGGAGATCGGCGAGTACTCCGGGGAGCGCAAGGAGATCCGGCCGGTCACCATCGCCACCTACCAGGTGATGACGGCCCGGCGTAAGGGCGAATACCTGCACCTGGAGTTGTTCGGGGCCCGGGACTGGGGTCTGATCGTCTACGACGAGGTGCATCTGCTCCCGGCGCCGGTCTTCCGGATGACCGCCGACATCCAGTCCCGTCGTCGGCTCGGCCTGACCGCGACCCTCGTCCGGGAGGACGGCCGGGAGGGCGACGTCTTCTCGTTGATCGGGCCGAAGCGGTATGACGCCCCGTGGCGGGAGATCGAGGCACAGGGCTGGATCGCGCCGGCGCAGTGCACCGAGGTGCGCGTCACGCTCACCGAGGACGAGCGGATGGCCTACGCCGTCGCCGAGCCGGAGGAGCGGTACCGGATGTGTGCCACCGCCCGCAGCAAGCGGGCGGTGGTGGAGCGTCTCGTCCGCCAGCACTCCGATGACCGGGTGCTGGTGATCGGCGCGTATCTCGACCAGCTCGACGAGCTCGGGGAACTGTTGGACGCCCCGGTCATCCAGGGTTCCACCCGTAACCGGGAGCGGGAGCGACTGTTCGAGGCGTTCCGGACCGGGGAGATCACCACACTGGTCGTTTCCAAGGTCGCGAATGTCTCCATCGACCTGCCGGAGGCCGGGGTGGCCGTGCAGGTCTCGGGCACGTTCGGTTCCCGCCAGGAGGAGGCCCAGCGGCTCGGTCGGGTGCTGCGGCCCAAGGCCGACGGCCGCACGGCGCACTTCTACACGGTGGTGGCCCGCGACACCCTTGACCAGGAGTACGCGGCGCACCGCCAGCGATTCCTCGCCGAGCAGGGCTACGCCTACACCATCGTCGACGCCGACGACGTCTGCTAGCCCCGCACGGGCCTTCGGCGGGCTTCCCGGGGTAGCGGTCGGCGTCGCGCCATCACTCCGAGTCGGGCGGGTCGATCAGCTCGGCCGGCTGGATCGCCACCGGAAAGGGCTGGGTGGCGGTGAAGGTCTCCTTCCCGCTGACCGTGCGGGTGGCGAGGTACGCGTCGGCGACCAGGTCGTACGCCTCGATGGTGGCGGTGTCCGGGTCGATCAGCCAGCAGGACGGCACGCCGCGTTGCCGGTAGAGATCGAGTTTGAGGGTGCGGTTGTAGCGCCGGGTGCTGGCGTCGGCCACTTCGATGACGAGGGACGGGGTGTCCCGGAACCGACGGCCGGTGTCACCACTCGCCGCCGCCACCACGACGTCCGGCACGAGCAGACTGCGGGGGGACAGCTCCACCCCGATCCCGGCCGGCAGGATATGAGCTCCGGAGGTGGCCGTGTCCGCCAGGATCCGGACCAGGCGCGCCGTGACGCGGGCCCGCAGCGGTGTCGGCCATGGTCGCAGGACGCACAAGCCGTCCAGGAGTTCGAACCGAGCGTCGTCATGCCCGCCCGTGTCGAGATCTTCCACGGTGACCGGGGGGGTGGGAACGGTCATCGAGGGGCGATGGGAGCGCGGCTGTGCGGGGGCCTGAACCACGATGGCTATCGTGCCTGTTGCCGTGGCCGCTGTCTAAAGCTGGCATGCGTTAATTGTCCGTGTCGCGACAAAAGGTCGAAGTCTAACGAAGACGACCTTCGAATTGTTCAAAAGGAGTGATATAAAGCTCTTGTCTCTTGGATTACCCGATGATAATTTGGTCGCCGTCGATGGCGGCCGAGAAGAGCGTTCTTGGAAAGATCGTCTTTGGGAGTGCCTTCCGGCGTTCGCTCCGTCCCGAGTGGCGCCCGGCTCCCACGCCAGAGAGCTTGCCCCCGCGGAACCTCCCGTCCGCGGGGGCAAGCCTTTCCCCGCACGGAGCCTTCGGCCGTGATGCACGGGCGAACGCACGAGGGCGGCCCCGGGAGAACCGGAGCCGCCCTCGTCCAGACGGTGGTGCAGGGTACAGCGGGTGACGAGCTGGACTAGAAGTCCATGTCGCCGCCGCCGCCCGGGACTGCCGGGGCCGGGTTCTTCTCCGGCTTGTCGGCGATGACGGCCTCGGTGGTGAGGAACAGGCCGGCGATCGACGCGGCGTTCTGCAGGGCGGAGCGGGTGACCTTGGCCGGGTCGATGATGCCGGTGCCGATCAGGTCGACGTACTCGCCGGTGGCCGCGTTCAGGCCGTGGCCGGTCGGCAGGTTGCGGACCTTCTCGACCACGACGCCGCCCTCGAGACCGCTGTTGAAGGCGATCTGCTTGATGGGCGCCTCGAGCGCGAGCCGGACGATGTTGGCACCGGTCGCCTCGTCGCCGGACAGGTCCAACTTCTCGAAGGCAGTGATCGACGCCTGGAGCAGCGCGACGCCGCCACCGGCGACGATGCCCTCCTCGACAGCGGCCTTCGCGTTGGACACCGCGTCCTCGATGCGGTGCTTCTTCTCCTTGAGCTCGACCTCGGTGGCCGCGCCGACCTTGATGACGGCGACGCCGCCAGCCAGCTTCGCGAGCCGCTCCTGGAGCTTCTCGCGGTCGTAGTCCGAGTCCGACTTCTCGATCTCGTTGCGGATCTGGCTGACCCGACCGGCGATCTGGTCGGGGTCGCCGGCACCCTCGACGACGGTCGTCTCGTCCTTGGTAACGACAATCTTCCGGGCACGGCCGAGCAGGTCGAGCGAGGTGCTCTCGAGCTTGAGGCCGACGTCCTCGGAGATGACCTGACCACCGGTCAGGATGGCGATGTCGCCCAGGATCGCCTTGCGGCGGTCACCGAAGCCGGGGGCCTTCACCGCGGCGCTCTTGAAGGTGCCGCGGATCTTGTTGACGACCAGGGTGGCCAGCGCCTCGCCCTCGACATCTTCGGCGATGATCGCCAGCGGCTTACCGGTCTGCATGACCTTCTCCAGCAGCGGGAGCAGGTCCTTGACCGCGGAGATCTTGCTGTTGACGATCAGGATGTACGGGTCGTCCAGGACGGCTTCCTGACGGTCCGCGTCCGTGACGAAGTACGGCGAGATGTAGCCCTTGTCGAAGCGCATACCCTCGGTGAGCTCGAGCTCGAGGCCGAAGGTGTTGCTCTCCTCGACGGTGACGACGCCTTCCTTGCCGACCTTGTCGAGCGCCTCGGCGATGAGGCCGCCGATGGCCGAGTCACCCGCGGAGATGGACGCCGTGGAGGCGATCTGCTCCTTGGTCTCGACCTCCTTGGCCTGCTTGGACAGCTCCTCGGAGACGCGCTCGACCGCGACCTCGATGCCCTTCTTCAGCCCGAGGGGGTTGGCGCCGGCGGCCACGTTGCGCAGACCCTCGCGCACCAGGGCCTGGGCCAGGATGGTGGCGGTGGTGGTGCCGTCACCCGCGACGTCGTTGGTCTTCTTCGCGACTTCCTTGACGAGTTCCGCGCCGATCTTCTCGTACGGGTCCTCGAGCTCGATCTCCTTGGCGATGCTCACACCATCGTTGGTGATCGTGGGGACGCCCCACTTCTTCTCCAGCACGACGTTGCGGCCCTTCGGCCCGAGCGTGACCTTGACCGCATCGGCCAGCTGGTTCATGCCGCGCTCCAGGCCGCGCCGAGCCTCCTCGTCGAAGGCAATGATCTTCGGCATGGTTTCTGGGTCCTCCCAGTGGGATGGCAGGTTCGATGGCCTGGCCCTAACGACGCCCGCGACGGACGGCTCCCGCCTGCTCCGGACCCGGGTGATGCACCTCGGACACAGCGCGGATCGGGCAGCCTCGCCGTTTCAGCCTTGGCACTCCCTAGGCGAGAGTGCCAGGTCTTGTTTAGCACTCGGCCTGGGTGAGTGCAAGCTGGCCCATGGTTCCGCGAGCCCGACGCCGATCCCCCGCGGCACCCCGCCGTCGTCCGCGGCCCTTCCGTTGGTCCGGCGTGGTCCACGAAGTTCGTCGAATGCGCTGTGCCGTGCCGGGCCCGAGTCAGTCGTCGCCGAGGCCGGCGGCCTCGAAGGCGCGCAGCGACGGCTTGATCGTCGCGGTCGGTCCGCCCGTCTCGACGAGGGGGTCGAGCGTCTTCAGCCCATCGCCGGTGTTGTAAAGGACGGTTTCGGCGGCCGGGTCGAGCAGCCCCTCGCGCAGCAGCCTGCGCAGGGTGGCCACGGTGACGCCACCGGCCGTCTCGCCGAAGACGCCCTCGGCGCGGGCGAGCAGCCGGATCCCGTCGATGATCTCCTCGTCGGTCACGTCCGTGATAGCCCCGCCGGTCCGCCGAGCCACGTCGAGGGCGTAGGGGCCGTCGGCCGGGTTGCCGATCGACAGCGACTTGGCGATTGTGGCGGGCCGGACCGGGGCGACCGTCTCGACGCCGCGGGCGAACGCGGCGGCCACCGGGTTGCAGCCGGCCGCCTGCGCACCGAACACCCTGTACGGCGTCGGCTCGACCAGGCCGAGCCGGCCGAGCTCACCGAAGGCCTTGTCGATCTTTGTTAGCAGTGAACCGGAGGCGATCGGCACGACGACCTGCTCGGGCAGCCGCCAGCCGAGCTGCTCGGCGACCTCGTAGCCGAGCGTCTTGGATCCCTCGGCGTAGAAGGGGCGGACGTTGACGTTGACGAACGCCCATTCGTACTCTCCGGCCAGCTCGCTGCACAACCGGTTCACGTCGTCGTAGTTGCCCTGGATGGCGACCAGCGTCCCGCCGTACACCCCGGTGGAGACCGTCTTGCCAGCCTCGAGGTCGTGCGGTACGAGCACCACCGAGCGCAGCCCGGCACCGGCCGCGTGCGCCGCCACCGACTGCGCGAGGTTGCCCGTCGAGGCGCAGGCGACCGTGGTGAAGCCCAGCTCACGGGCGGCGGTGAGCGCCACGGAGACGACCCGGTCCTTGAAGGAGTGGGTGGGGTTGGCGCTGTCGTCCTTGATATAGAGCGTCTTCATCCCCAGCTCCGCGGCGAGCCTCGGGGCCGGGCGCAGTGGCGTCCAGCCGGCCCCGAGGGAGACCCGCCGCGCCGGGTCATGCCCGGCGGGCAGCAGCCCGACGTAACGCCACAGGTTCGCCGGACCACGTTCGATGGACTCTCGGGTCACACGAGCCAGCAGGTCCGGGTCGTAGGCGATTTCCAGAGGAGCGAAGCATTCCACGCACACATGCGTAGGGGACAGCGGGTAGGTGGCGCCGCAGTGCCGACAGGACAGCGAGACCGCGGGGTTCGCGACCTCGAGGGTGGGACTGGTGGCACGCTCGGGCGCGAGTGTCATGAAGAAGCTCCTCATCTTTCCCGGGGCAGTCTGCCACCAGGCCGGAATTAGCACCTGCCGCGCACGGGATGCGGGTGGTTGCCGGGGCTTCGCTGGGCCGTTCCCTCTGCCCCTCTGGATGAGCCAGATGAAGTTGTCTGTCCGTACTGTAGACCGTGCGCGGGTGGTCGTGCACCGGTGTTGCCTCTGGTTGTGGACATGATATGGGTCGGTCGGAGGTTTCTCGGTGTGGTCCCACCGGTGCGGGCGGGGCCTGCCCGCTCCTACCGGCCGCGCGTGCCCCCATGCCCGGAGATCGACCCGATCATGCCAGAGCCAGGGAGTCTGTAACAGTGAGTATCCGCGTCGTCTATACCGATCTTGACGGCACGATGGTCGGTCCCAAGGGTTGTTTCTTCCGGGCGGAGGGGGGAGCGATCACGCTGGAGCCGGCTCGCGCGCTCGCCGAGCTGCACGACGCCGGCATTGCGCTGGTTCTGGTCAGCGGGCGTACCCGTCCGCAGCTTCTCGAGGCCGCGGCGATCTTCGGTGCGGACGGGTTCATCGGGGAGCTCGGCGCGATCGTCGGCTGGAACGAGGGGCGCGACAGCGAGATCCTGCGCGGCGCGATGCCGCCCGACTTCGACCAGGTACCGGAGTACCTGCTCGACCGGATGGTCGAGCGCTACCCCGGGCGGCTGGAGCTGCACACCCCCTGGCACTCCGGCCGGGAGGTCGACGTCATGCTTCGCGGGAAGATCGACGTGTCGGAGGTCGACGGCTGGCTCACCGAGACCGGATTCTCCTGGTTGAGCATGCGTGACAACGGGCTGATCTCGCCGGTCCACATGCCTGATCTTGGGGTGAATCCGCACGTCTACCATCTGGTCCCGGACGGTGTGGGTAAGGGGGACGCGGTCGCCTACGACCTCAAGCGGCGCGGGGTGTCACCGGCCGAGGCGATCGCCATCGGCGATTCCGCCAGCGACCTGGCCATGGCTCCCCATGTCGGGCGGATGCACCTGGTCGCGAACGCGGTGCGGCACCCGGACATCGCCGCCCTGCTGACGCGGTACGACAACGTCACGGTCGAGGCGGGCCCGGTCGGCGCCGGCTGGGCCAGCGCGGTGCGAGCGGCCGCCGCCGTCTGAACGCCGCCGTCTGAACGCGGTCCGCGCGTCGACGTTCGGCCCCGGCAGGGCAGACCGGACGGTCACCGGTCGGCGGCGAGGGCGTGCAGTTGGTCAGCGAACCAGCGCTGGGGCGGTAGCCGCCCGGCGACGGCGGCCAGCTCCTCGGCGCGCCGACGCCGTTCGGGGGCGGGCATCGTCAGGGCGGCGTGCAGGGCCCGCGCGGTCGCCTGGATGTCGAACGGGTTGACGACCAGCGCCGCCGTGCCCATCTCCGCGCAGGCTCCGGCCTCCCGGGAGAGCACGAGGACGGCATCCCTGGTCGAGACGATCGGCCCCTCCTTGGCGACGAGGTTCATGCCGTCCCGGATCGGGTTGACGACGAGCACCTCCGCGAGCGAGAGGGCCGCGATCGACCGGGGGTAGTCGTCGGTGATCTCCAGCCGCAGCGGCAGCCAGGTGTCCGTGGCGAACTCGTCCTCGATCTCCGCGGCCAGGCGCTGCACCGCGGCGGTGTACTCCCGGTACTCCGGCAGATCGTGCCGTGACGGGTAGGCGCAGACCAGGTGCATCACCTTGCCGCGCCATTCCGGACGGGTGCGCAGCAGCTCCCGGTAGGCGTCGAGACCGCGGACGATGTTCTTGGACAGCTCGGTGCGGTCGACCCGGACGATGAGCCGCCGCCCGCCGGCCAAGTCGACCAGCTCGGCGGCCCGGGCGGCCACGTCGGTGGCGGCGGCCCGGCCAAGCAGCTCGTCCGCGCTGACGCCGAGCGGATGCACCCCGATCCGCACCGTTCGGTGCCGCCCGGCCTCCCGTCCCGACCCGGCCTCCCGTCCCGACCCGGCCTCCCGTCCCGACCCGGCTCCCCGTCCCGACCCGGCTCCCCGTCCCGACCCGGCCGTCCCGATGGTCACCGCCCGCCGGTCGATCCGCAGTCCGAGGAGGTCGCGGCAGCATTCCTGGAACGCGTCGGCCCAGGCGTCGGTGAGGAACCCGAGCCGGTCGGCGCCGAGCATGCCGCGCAGGATCTGTTCGCTGACGTCGTCCGGGAGAATCCGGAAGTACTCCGGCGGTGCCCAGGGAGTGTGGCTGAAGTGGGCGATCCGCAGATCCGCCCGCAGCGCCCGCAGCCGGGCCGCGACCAGGGTCAGGTGGTAGTCCTGGATCAGCACCGAGGCGCCCGGGGCGGCCTCGTGCGCGAGAGCCTGGGCGAACATCTCGTTGTAGGTCTCGTACGCCTGCCAGTCGCGGCGGAACGCCGGGCCGAAGACCGGCTGCGACGCCGGCGCGTAGAGCAGGTGGTGGATGAACCAGAGCGTGCGGTTCGCGACCGCGTTGTAAGCGCGGTCGAAAACGACCTGGTCGACGTCGAGCATCCGGACGGCGGTGCCGTCGGTGTCGTGGCCGGCGAGATCGAGGCGGCCGGCAGGCGCGGAACGCGCCGCCCGGCGATCGGCGTCACTGAGGGCGGCACACACCCACGCCATCGGACCGTCACCGTTGTCGGCCGCCACCCGGCTGAGGCCACTGACGAGGCCGCCGGCGCCCCGCCGGATCCGCAGCCTCCCGTCGTCCCCGACGGCGAACGCCACCGGCCCCCGGTTGGAGGCGACCAGCACCCGCGCGGTGCCGGTCGGCCACAGCCGCGGCAGGGTGTCTTCCTCGGCTCCCGGCATCCGACGCACACTGCGGAGAGTAGGCCATCCGCTCAGCCCTGTACGCCGGTCCATCAAGATCGTATTTTTGGGCGGCGGAGGCTCACGAATCGGCGACAGATGTCTCACGGAAATGCCCCTGGCTCAGGTTTTCCATCCAGAGAGATCACGTACAGTAATGAATCATCGAGTTGGTGGCGCTGACGAACACGCACCGGCGGGTCGTCGGCATTGAGATGCTGGTCGGCCCGAACCGGCCGTACGGCGGTGGCGCCGAGCCCACCCTGACGGCGTGGATCCGCCTGCGGGAGGACGACCACCCGCCGGACACGAACCGGCTGATGCGGGTGGGATGAGCCCCGGGCGGGCTGAGCGCGCCCTGCGGGGATGAGCGAACAGGGCGCGGGCGGTCAGCCGCTGAGCCGCTCGACCAGCACCTCCAGCAGGGCGACCATCCCGGGGGGCCCGCCCACGACCAGGTCGGCGCGTTCGCGGATCACGTCCGGGACCTCCGGGCTGTCGCTGCACACGGTGATACCGGGCAGCCCGCCCGCCCGTAGCTCGTCGACGGCCTCGAATGCCGGCAGATCGCCGTAGTCGTCCCCGGCGACCAGCACCGAGCGCGCCTGGCAGGCCGCGATGAGCCTGCGCAGCGCACCGCCCTTGTCGTGCCCGGGCGGACGCAGCTCCAGCACTCGCTTGCCCGGTGCCGCCTCCATCCCATGGTCTTCGGCGAGGGCCGTCAACGCCGGCGTGAGCGCGGCGAGCGCCGAGTCCGGATCGGCGGTGCGCCGCACGTGTACCACCAGCGCCTGGTGCTTGTCCTCGACGGCGGTGCCGACCGGGGCGTCGCGGAGCAGTTCGGGCAGCGCCGCGCGGACCGCGGCGACACCGGGCAGCGGCTCGGGACTGCTGATCGCGCGGCTGCCCGAGTCCCAGCGTTGCAGTCCGTACTGGCCAAGGATGATCAGGTTCCCGAAGTCGGGGATCTTCTCCAGCCCGGTCAGTTCCAGCAGAGAGTCCACCGGCCGTCCGGTGATGATGGCGAGGGTGCCGATCTCATGGGAGATCCGGCGCAGCGCATCCATCGCCCCCGGCGCCGGGACGGCGTCCGACGGCCGCGGGACGATCGGCGCGAGGGTGCCGTCGTAGTCGAGGGCGATCAGGGCGCGTTCGGGCGCGGTGAGCAGGGCGGCGAGTCCAGCGCCCCCGGCGGGTGTGCGGGGGGCGGGTGGGCTGTTCGGCGCGGATTCGGTCACTGGGCCTTCCTCGGTCACGGGTCGAGGTGGTCGGGCGCCGGTGAGGAGCGCGGCGCGGCGGTCAAGTGATCATTTTTCCGGATGGGCGGGGAAGTCGCGGGTGATCACCAGGATCAGTGTGTCGGTGGAGACGATTCTGGTCTTCGACCGGGGCACGATGCTCTCGATGCCCGGCATCGCCTCCTTCAGGGCGCGGGCGGCGTCGGCGTCGGCGTCGTCGTAGAAGACCGTCGTCACCGGGACGTTGTAGATCGACTGGTAGTTGCCCACCCGCTCGACCCGGAACCCGGCCGACTCGACCTGCTTGGCGGCCACCTCGGCGAGTCCGGCGATCCGCGAGTTGTTCAGGACGACCACCGGGGCTGTGGCCTTTGGTCCCGGCGGGGCCGGCGGCTTCGTCGCGGTGGACGCGGACGGCGCCGGCGTCGGTTTCGGGGACGCCGGCGCCGTCTTCGTGGCCCTCGGGCCGGGGGCCGGGGCCGCCGCGCGGTGCGGCGGCGGGGCCGGAGTGGTCCGGCCGCCGCCGGCTTGGTCCGTGCCCGGCCGCGCCGAGCGCGTCGGGGCCGCGACCTGGGTGGTGGAGCCGTCCGTGTTGGACGAGCCGTTCAGCAGATTGACCACCAGGATGCCCGCGAGTACGGCGAGAACCGCGACGACGCCCGCGCCGAGGGTGTGGAGCCGGTCCGGGCGCCACCGGTGGGGACGCCGCTGCGGTGCGTTCGTGGCATGTGTCATGCGTGGTCTTACCTCTCGGCCCGGTCATGTCGGCCGGATCGGGCCGCCCGGCGTTGCTCCCGCAGCCGGCGCAGCCGGCGGACCAGCATCGGATCGGCTATCAGCGCGGCTTCCGAATCGATCAGCCGGTTCAACAACTGGTAGTAGCGTGTTGATGACAGTCCGAACTCGACCCGGATCGCCTCCTCCTTGGCTCCCGGGTGACGCCACCAACCCTGCTCGAAGCGCAACATGCGACGATCGCGATCGGACAGTTCGTTCGGCGGGACGTCCGCCCGCGCCGGTTTCTCGGGCGCCGGTTTCTCGGGCGGCAGTCTCTCGGGCGGCAGAGGATGTGCTGCCTCCACAGCGGGACCTCCTCGGGACGCATCCGGGACGATGGGCGCGATGGTGCGCCGACGTACCACGCCCGGTATGGTGCGCCGCCCACTATTTCACCCCGTGGGTCCGACATCTTCGGCGTCTCCGGCGACACACGTCCCGCCCACGGCCCGGCCGCCCGGCGCGGATACGATGAGATGTTCGCGGGAGGCCCCCACCCGGTTCCGGCCAGCTCCGAGTTCCGGCCAGCTCCGAGGGCCCCGATTGGCTACCGTTGGCGCTGATTGACTTCCGGGCAGGCGGGGCACGCCGTGTGGTGGCCTACCCTTGGCCGGTGAGCCGGCGCTTCACCCGCACCACCGAGGACTTCGTCTGCCTGGTCTGCGCGACGGCCGTGCGTGGTGACGGGTACACCAACCACTGCCCGTCCTGTCTGTCGTCGCGGCACGTCGACGTCAACCCCGGCGACCGGGCGGCGCGGTGCGGCGCTGTGATGCGGCCGGTCGCGGTGGAGAGCCGTACGCACGATCTGGTCATCACGCACGTCTGCGAGCGGTGCGGGCATCGGCGCCGCAACCGGTCCGTCCCGGCGGACGATCACGACACGCTGCTGGCGGTCGCCGCCGCGGCCGCGCAGGCTGCGACGGCCCCAGGGGCACGACCGCCGCGCCGCCCGGGGCGCGCGCGGCGGTCATGACCGCCGGTCAGGGATGCCGGTCAGGGATGCCGGTCAGGGATGCCGGTCAGGGATACAGACCCCGGGTCCGGTGGGCGTCGGCCACCCGGCCGACCCCGATGACGTGCGCGGCGTTGCGCATGCTGATCTTCTGGGTCGTGGCCAGCAGGGAGACCTCGCGGTACGCGCGGTCCATCAGCGCCCGGAGCCGGTCGCTGACCTCGTCCTCGGACCAGAAATACGCCTGGATGTCCTGCACCCATTCGAAGTACGAGACCGCCACCCCGCCGCCGTTGGCGAGGATGTCCGGCACCACCAGGACGCCCCGGTCGTCCAGGACCTGGTCGGCCTCGGCGGTCACCGGGCCGTTGGCACCCTCGACGATGATCGGCGCGCGGACCCGGTCGACGTTCTCGACCGTGATGACGCCCTCCAACGCCGCGGGGACGAGCACGTCGACGTCGAGCTCCAGGAGCTCGTCGTTGGTGATCGTGTCGGTTCCCGGGTAGCCGACGACCGTCTCCGCGCCGCCGGCGAGATGGCGGATGAGGGCGGCCGGGTTGAGTCCCTGCGGGTTGTAGATCCCGCCCTTCACGTCCGAGACCGCGACCACAGTGCAACCGGCGTCGTGCAGGTACTGGGCCGCGAGCGCCCCCACCTTGCCGAAGCCCTGGACCGCGATCGTCATCGCGTGCGGGTCGCGCCCGGTCTCGCGCAGCGCGGCGAACACCGAAAGCTGCACCCCCAGGCTGGTCGCCCCGGCCCGACCGGCGGAACCGCCGATGGACAGCGGCTTGCCGGTTACCACACCGGTGGTGGTGTACCCGGTGTGCGCCGAGTAGGTATCCATGATCCAGGCCATGGTCTGCTCGTCGGTGCCCACATCCGGTGCCGGGATGTCCTTCTCCGGTCCGATCAACGGGACGAGTTCGGCGGCGTAGCGCCGGGTCAGGCGTTCGCGTTCCGGCAGGGAGAGCATCGCCGGTTCCACCGCGATGCCGCCCTTGGCCCCGCCGTAGGGGATCCCCATCAGCGCGCACTTCCAGGTCATCCACATCGCCAGCGCCTTGACCTCGTCGAGGTCGGTGGTTGGGTGGAAGCGGATCCCTCCCTTGCCCGGGCCACGGGCGAGGTTGTGCTGGACGCGATAGCCGGTCAGCACGGTCAGCTGACCGTCGTCGCGCTGTAGCGGAACGCTGACGGTGATCGCCCGGCGGGGCGTGCGGAGCAGGTCGTGCATACCGTCGTCAAGGCCCAGATGACGAGCCGCGTTCGCCAGTTGAACGCAGGCCGTGTCCCATGCTGAGCCGGATCCGAGGATCACAGGCACCTCCGCGGCGCGTTTCGAGCCACCCTTCGCCGCCGAACGCGCCGCCCGGTCCGCCGGCCACGGCGCGCTCCGTTGCGCGCCGCGGTGGTGACTCGATATGGCGCAAACAATAGGTGACGGGAGATGCCGTCCGTCAGGTGCGCGCAGGGCGCGCCATCGCCCACCAGGCACCTGCGGGTACGGTCGCGAGCGTGCGCGCGGACCCGTCGAGCCGCCTCCCGGTGCCGCGGCGCGCCGGGGGGCCGGCTTTGTCCGCACCCGGACGGCCGGCCGCGCTCGCTCGTCCCGGAGCCGGCACCCCCGACCGGTCAGCCCGGCGCCTCTGGGCATGGTGGCTGGTCAGCCGTGCCGTCCTCGTCACCCTGGTGGTGACCGACCAGGCGTTCGGCATGCAGCAGAGCGTGCTCGGCGATCTACACATCTATGCGGAGTGGGGCCGCGGGCTCAGTCGCGGCGAGGGGATGCCCACCGGTGACGACCGTTGGCAGTATCCGCCGGGCGCGGCAGTTGTGTTCGTGTTGCCCGACGTAACTCACGCCTATCTGGGATTGCCCTATCGAGCGGTGTTCGTCGGGATGATGGTGGCCGTCGACGCCGTCCTGACCGCCGCGCTGGTGCGTCGCTCGGTCCCGGCGGCGGGGTTCTGGGTGGCGGGTCTCACCGCGTTGGGACCGGTGGCGCTGGCCCGTTTCGATCTGCTGCCGGCCGCGGCGGCGGTCGCGGCCGTGCTCGCGCTCGCCGCGGGCCGGTTCGGCCGGGCGGGATTTCATCTCGCCGCGGGTGCGCTGCTCAAGATCTGGCCGGTCCTGCTGCTGATCGCCCTGTCCCGTCCGCCGCTCCGGTCCCCGGGTCGGTCGGCGTCCATCGATCCGCCCCCCGATCCGCCCCCCGGCCGGCCCACCGGTCGATTCCCGGCGCCCTCGCCGGACTGGTTGCGTCTTGCCGCCGGCGTCCTGTGCGCCGTCGGGGGGCTCGCGGCGCTGTTCGCGCTCACCGGGTGGTGGCGGGACGCGTTCGGGTTTCTCGGCGCGCAGCAGGCCCGCGGACTACAGGTGGAGGCGGTGGCCGCGACGCCGTTCGTCGTCGCCCACATGCTCGGCCATGGAACGGCACCCGGCTATTCCTACGGTTCGCTCCAGTTCGACACCCCGCTGGCCCGCGGCGTGGCCACCGCATGCTCGTTGACCGAGATCGTAGTGATCGCCATTTCGGCCCTGTGGTGGTGGGGGTGGGCGCGTCCGCCCGCGGCGGCGGACGGCGCGGGCCGGGCCGGTGTGCTCGTGGGGCGCACGCTCGCGCTGCTGCTTGTCGTGGTCGTGACCGCCCGCGTGCTCAGCCCGCAGTACCTCGTGTGGATCATGGCGCTCGTCGCGGTCTGGATCGCGATGGCCCGGCCCGCCGGCTCCGGCGGCCTGACCGTCCCGGCTGGTGGACCGGCTGCCCCCGTCCCGGCCGGTGGACCGTCGTGGCGGTGGGTGGCGCTGCTGCTGATCTGCGTTGTGCTCTCCCAGGTCGTCTATCCGTGGCGGTACAACGACGTCGTCCAGGGACGGATCATGATGAGCCTGGTCCTGGTGGTCCGCAACGTCGGACTGGTCACCGTCTGCGGGTGGGCGTGGCGTGCCGCCGCCGGATCGCGACCAGCGTGATGACCGTTCCCGCGGCCGCAAGGCCGGCGCAGCCGATGACGGCCAGGGACGTCTCGACGCGCCCGAGCAGCCGCCAGGTCGCGGCGAGCGGCGCGAGGGTCGTCAGGCACAGCCAGGCCGACGTGACGACCACCAGGGCGATGGTCCACCCCCCGACCCCCCCGACGATCCGCTCGACGGCCGCCCCGAGACGCCTCATGCGGCGTGGTTGCATCCCCGGCGTCCTGGGACGGGCCGTTCCAGGGTGGGGCGTCGGCGGGGTTGACCGGGCGAGGGCCACGACGACCGCGAGTGCCGGCAGGCACAGCGCGAGGTACCAGGGGTAGAGCACCGGGCTGCCGAGCGCCACCGCCAGCCCGCCGTAGCCGAGCACGATCAGGTCGTGCCGACGGCCGGCGTACCCGTCCCGGTCCCGCCAGGCGCGCAGGGCGAGCCAGGCCACCACCAGCGCCGCGCCGGCCAGGCACAGGGCCCGAGTCGCCCGCTGCGTTTCGGCGCCGGACGGATGGCGGCCGACCGGACCAAGCATGCCGTCGACCCCGTCGACCGCCGCGGCGAGAATCGAGGCCGGTGCGGCCCCCGTGGTCAGGGTGCCCGACGTGGACAACGCGTGGATCCAGGTCGGGCCGAAGCCGCCAGCCACCATGCTCAGCCCCGCGGCGAGCGCGACCGCGGCGGCATCGGCCGCGAGCAGCACGGCGCCGGCGCGGATCGGACGCCGCGCCGACCGGGCGGCCCGCAGATGCGCCAGCACCAGCCAGGCGACGCCGAGGAGGGCGGTCGCCTTGACGCTTCCGGCCACGCTGACCAGCGCCGTCGCCGCGGCGCCGAGCGCGGCCTGCCGAGCCGTCGGCGTGCTCCTTCCCTCCGGGCCGGGCGCCGGTGCCGAGGCGAGCCGTCGGCGGTCCACCACCAGCGCCGCCACGAGCAGCGCCGCGGCCGTTGCGTCGAGGTGGGCTCCGCCGATCAGGTGCACGACGACGACCGGATTGGCCGCGACGAGCACCATGACCAGGGCCCGTCGGCCCGGCTCCGGTCCGGCGAGCCGTAGCGTCAGGACGACCATCGCGATCGTTGCGAGGATCGCGACTATCTTGAGCAGCGCGACCGTCCCGGCCGGCCCGCCGCCGAGGGCCGCGGCGCTCTTCTCCACGGCGACCGCGGCACCGCCATAGGGCGCATGGGTGTTCCACCACCGGGGGTCAACGGCCCGGACGAACGCCGAGCCCGAGCCCTCGGCGGTCAGCAGGGCGGAGACGCCGTGTGTCGCCGGATCCAGGCCGAGCCTCGCCAGCTCACCCTGAGCGGCGTAGGCGTAGATGTCCCGGCTGAACAGTGGTGGGCCCACCGCGAACGGGAGGCTCCAGACGATCCACGCCGCGAGGGCGGCCCGCGGGGAGGTGCGGCCGGCGATCGTCGCGCGCACAAGTCCGCCCCAGCACAGACACAGAGTGATGATGCCCAGGGCCGCCAGGCCGGCCAGGACGCCCCTTGCGGTATCCGACGAGGCCGCCGATGGGAGAATGCCCCACCAGGAGGAAGGGTCGGTCGTGTGCGGATCGCGCGAACCGAGCCGACCCTCGCTCATCATGGCCACGACCGCGGCGCCGCCACCGGCGAGGACCAGCAGGGTCACCCTGGTCGGGGCCAGGATGCCGGCCGGTCGGGGCCTGCCGCTGCCCGGTCCGGACGGGACGGGCGCGGCCTGACGCCGCCCGCGGGGCAAGCTGTCGGGTGATGACCGGTCGGAGACGGCGGATGGACTGTCGTCGGTGTGTGGGGGGGTCGCGGGTGACAACGCTCGCGACCCCGGGTTCCCCGCCTGACGCCATCTCGGGGGGGCGGACGGCGTCGACCGCCCCGGCGACGGGTGGGCCCGGGCACCCCGGGTCGGAGCCTCGCGTGGCCACACTGCCCCAGACCCCTTCCATCGCCCTCGAGCCGCCGCGGCACCGCGGACCGCTCGTGCGGGGTGTTCTCGCTGTCGTCGTGGCGGTTCGCCGCTGGCCCTGGATTCTGACCGCCGCGCTCTGCCTGCTGTGCGTCGGTCTTGGCATCACCGGTCCGGACACCCCCGCCCAGGAGTACCGGGTCTGGCTGTTCCGGCACGGCGGAGTGGTGCTCTGGGATGATCAGTGGTACGGCGGTCACACCATCCCCGGCTACAGTGTGCTGTTCCCCCCGCTCGGTGCGCTTGTCGGGGTACAGCCGCTCGGCGCGATCTCCTGCGTCGCCTCGACGATGATCGTGACCCGGTTGCTCCGCGGTCCTGGCCGGCGGACCGGGCATGATCTGGTCCTCGTCTGGTTCGCGGTCTCGACGGTGGCGAACCTCGTCGTGGGCCGCATGCCGTTCGCGCTCGGGATGACCTTCGGTGCTCTGGCGCTGGTCGGCGCGCGGGAACGGCACACGAAGCTGACCTGGATCGGCGCGGTCCTGTCGTCGCTGGCGTCTCCGTTGGCCGGCGGCTTCGTGCTGCTCGTCGGCCTCGCGTTGCTGCCGACGATCGGATGGCGCCGGGCGCTCCCGTTCGCCGGCGCCGGATCCGGCATCATCGTCGCGCTCGCGTTTCCCGAGGACGGGTACCAGCCCTTTCCCGCGCTCACCTTCCTGTCGCTGCTGACCCTCATCGCGGTCGGCCTGCTCGTCGTGCCCGGGCACGCCCGGCTCATCCGGCCCATCCGGCACGGCCTGTTGCTCTGGGCGGCCGCGGCAGTGGTCTTCTTTTTCGTGCCCACCCAGATCGGCGGAAACATCACCCGACCGGCGACGCTGCTCGCCGGCCCTACCGCGGCGTTGTTGCTCGCCGAACGCCGCCGCGTCCTCGCGGTCGTGGCGATCCCGCTGATCGGCTGGCAGATCGGGCCGGTGCACGGGGCGCTGCTTGTCCACGGCGATCCGTCCGGGTCGAAGGCCTATTACACCGAGCTCCTCGACTACCTCGACCGCGGCGCACCGGTGTCGGCCGGGCGGGTGGAGATCCCCTTCACCCGGGCCCACTGGGAGGCGCGCTTCGTCGCCCCGTCCGTACCCATGGCCCGCGGCTGGCTGCGCCAGCTCGACAGCAAGTACAACGCGCTGTTCTACGACGGGACACTGAACGCCGAGACCTACCACGAGTGGCTGCTCGCCCGCGGCATCCGCTACGTCGCCCTCCCCGACGTCGAGCTGGATCCCTCCGCGGTCGCCGAGGCCAGGCTGCTGCGAGCCGGTCTGCCTTATCTCGATCTCGCCTGGCAGAACGCGCACTGGAAGGTGTGGCTCGTCACCGACTCCCCGGGCCTGGTGCAGGGACCGGCCTCGCTCACCGAACTGGGGGTGAGTTCGGTCGCGGTCGACTTCCACGCGCCCGGGGTCGCCACGGTGCTCGTGCACTACACCCCCTACTGGCAGCTGTCGGGGGGCACGGCGTGCGTCTTCCGGGCGGCCGGGGGCTGGACGGGCATTCTCACCGAGTCGTCCGGACCGGTGCGCCTGTCCGCCCGGCTGTCCGTCGACGGCCTGACCCGCGCCAGCGCCCTGGACTGCCCGGTCGGTCAGCGCGTCTCCTGACTTCTCGGGGCGGCTGTCGGCGGGTCTCAGCCCGTCTATCTAGGACGTCCGGACACCGGGCCGGACGACCGGGTGTCCGGGTGTCCGGACGAACTCACCGGGCGGCGGGTTCGGACACCAGATCCGCGACGACGATGGTGGTGTCGTCCCGGGCACCGGCCAGCAGGGCCGCTTCGACGAGCGCGTCCGCGGCCCGCTCGGGCGGCTCGGGCCCCAGCGCGCTCAGCAGGCCGTCGAGCTGTTCCGGGCTCATCACCTTGGTGATGCCGTCGCTGGCGAGAACGACCCGGTCACCGGCGCGGACCGGCTCGCTGAAGATGTCCGCCTCGATCTCGTCAGCGAGCCCGACGGCGTTGAGCAACGGACCGTTACGGATCGCGTGCGGCGTGGTCAGTGCCCGCGGCCGTCCCTTGCCGGGCTGCAACCACACCGAGCTGTCGCCCACGTGTGCGACGGTGAGGTACTCGCCGGTGCTCTGCTGACGCCCGAGGATGACGACGTCCAGCGTGCAGGCCATGCCGAGCCAGGCCGGCTCCTCTCGAGCCCGGGTCCGGACCACCCAGTTCGCCCGTTCCACGGCCTTGCGCAGGCCCTCGAGCGGATCCTCGGCGTACTGCGGGCGGAAACCCGCCACCGTGGTGACCGTCAGCGTGGACGCGATCTGGCCGGCAGCCTCGCCACCGACCCCGTCCGACACCGCCAGCAGCCCGTCGACGACGACGAACGCGTCCTCGTTGGGACCGCCGCGTTTGCCCCGGCGGGTGCGCCCCGCGGCGGCGAGTCGCAGCGCGGCGGCCGTCGTCTGCTCCGGCTCGATCGCCATGAGATCGCCCGTCTGCCCCCTCGGGGGAGCGGGCGGAGCCACGGGGATGGTCGTCGCCGTGGGGGAGCTCTCCCACGGCGTGTCCTCAACCGTTCGGGTTGACTCGGCGCCGCGCGGAGCCGGCGCGTGTTCCCCGGGTGGCGGGAGGGGATAGTCGCCGGTCGCCGGGTCGTAGTAGCGGGTGGCATCCGCCCGTTCGTCACCGAAGGCACCGGGCCCGAGGTGCGGCTGACCGGCGGGCGGTGGCGTCCAGCCGGTGGAGTCGGGATCGCGGTCGCCTTCACCGCCGCCGACGGAAACCTGCGAGGTCACATCCCCTCCCCATGCCGCGCCTGCGTCCGGGACGCCGCTCGCGCTGTCCGCTGACCTGTCCGCCGTGTTGCCCGTCGCACCGGTTGCCGAGGAGACCGGCGCCGGCTCGGCGAAGCCGGGCACGATCCCGTCGGGCGGGGTGGCGTCAGAGCTGTCACGGATCGGCACCGTACCGTATCGGTGGCGCTGATGGTCGAGGCCACGAGAGCGTCGCTGGTTCTCCCCGGGCCGGACGGGCCGGTTGTTGAGGATGACGAAGACCAGCCCACCCACCAGCAGCATCACAATGAGCATGATCGGTACCAGCGGGCTACCCATGGCCTCCGTCCTCGCCGTAGCAATTACGATCACGCTGTAGGACGTGTCGCCAGCCGTCTTCCTTCATACCTAAAGGCATCAACTCAGAAGAGACCGGGTATGTGTCGCGACACTGACACAAGTGCTGAGCATTGTTCCAGACTTGGGCGCGGCCGAGTAGGGCCGACGCCCGGGCGGCCCCGCCGAGAGGCGGGCGCCACGAAGGATGCCTCCGATGAACGGTGACGGCCCGTATCGGGGGGCGCGAGACGGTGATTGTTCGCCGCCGCATCAACGCGTCACGGTGATGAAGATCATCAGGGTCAGGCACAACGTCACGGCGGTCACGGCGGTCACGGCGACTCTGGTGGTCATGGCGGTCGTGGCGCGCCACGGGAGCAGGCGGCGGCGCCTGAGCGGTGCGGGTCGGCCGATCGCGGCGATCACCTGGCTCTCGACGAAGCCGGGCAGCTCGCTCGCGGCCCGCAGCCGCGGGTCGTCGGGGAGGTAGAGCGCCACCAGCCGGCGCACGACGCGTTCCAGGTCGGCGGGGAAGGGGTGATCTGCCTCCGATCCCCGCACTGTTCGGCGGAAGTACCTCTCCGCCGCTCTGGCCAACTCCGGACCCGTCAACGGCCCCTCCTCCGGATGGGCGGTTTCCTGGCCCGGGGCACCGTCCCGGCGGATAACCTCGTGCAGATCCCAGGCGTCGTCCCAGTTCGGAACGTGTCGGACCAACAGCCCGAAGATGCGGGCCGCGTTCGGCTGGCCAAGCTGGCAGGCTCGGAGGAAGGCGATCGCCGGATCGGGACCGTCCGGCCAGGTCGGCGGAATGCGGGCGGTGAGCTCCGCACCCAGGACACGTAGATCGTTCTCGAGTGCTCCTGGTGCTCCTGGCGGACCGGGTTCGTGGGACGCGCCGGGCAGGTAGAGGCCGGCGATGCGCCGCACGGTCTGCATCAGCGGCCCGTCGCCTCGTCCCGACGCGGCCTCGACCGCGACCAACCGCTCGAAATACGGGCGCGCACCGGCTCCGAGTACCTCCGCCTCATGTGCCCGCGACGTGGGCCGGCCGGGTGGCCCGACCGGGGAGGCCCCCGCGTAGGCGATGTCATCGCGGATGTCCTCGGCGGTATGCCATCCCGGGGCGTAGAGAACGAGCAGCCGGAACGCATCAGCTCCCCGGGCATGGGTTTCGCGCAGCAGACGCACGACTTTCGCCGCGGCCGACTCCGGGGGCCACCGCGACCCGCCACCCGTCGGTGCGGCGCCTGTCACCACCTCGTCTGCCAGGGCTCTGGCGAATTCGAAACCCTCGGGCAGGCCGAACAGGTCGAAGAGGGCCCGCAGCGTCTGATGGATCAGATCGATGCGGCGCCCGGCCCAGACGGCGGGGTCTACCGCGGCCGCCGGGATCGCGAGCGCGGCGAGCCCCGCGACCAGCCGGGTCAACATCTCCACGACTTCGCGCTGCATCGTCGTCACCGCGCGGTGCACCGCGTCGATGTAGGCGGCGCGGTCGTGGTCGCTCTGGTAGGCGTCCGGGGCCAGCCGTCGAGTGATGGCCTGAGTGACGTCGCTCGCGGCGCGGGCCAGGACATCGGTACGGTGGCCGGGTGGGCGTTGAGAGACCGTTCCGAGAGGAGACCGGGCGGGCTCGCCGCGCTGCGGCAGGGTGCAGTGCAGCAGGTCACGTAGCGCGGCGAGCTCGCGGAGTTCGGTGGGTGACTCGAGCGGATCGACGAGAGGGTCGTACGCCGCGTCGCTGAGGGAGATACCCAGCGGGACGCCCAACGCGGCGAGCAGCCGGTCGATCGGGTGCAGACGATCGTCCCAGTACGACCACTCCTGCCGATACGCCTCCGCGACGTGTCGGATGACGGCGTTCCCCGCGTCCCGTTCCAGCCGTTCCAGGTGCCGCCGTTCCCCTGGGCCCGGATCGGTTGGCTGCGCGGTGGCCGATTCCGGGGTGGCGGGCGGCGGCGTGGCAGGTCGGGGGACGCGGCGCACGGTGACGGGGAGTCGGGCGGGTCGGGAAGCACCGGTAGGCGACGCCGACAGGTGGTCCGGTCGGGCGGCGCGCAGCGCCTCGACGGTCTCCGTGGCCAGCCGGATCGCGTTGTCGCGCGCGGAGGTCATCCGGTATCCCGAGAAGATCGACTCCAGGGCGACCGCGAGCAGCGGGACTGCCTGGCGCAGTGGCTCGTCCCGGCGCGGTGGCTCGTCCCGGCGCGGTGGCTCGTCGTGGACCTGTGCGGGCGAAGGAACCCGCAACGCGGCGAGTTCGTCCGCGAGGGCGGAGATTGTTCCTTCGACCTGGCGCTGCTCCTCGGAGACCGCGTTGGCGACCGCGTTGGAGATTTTGTCGATCATCCGGCCGGCCGGCTCCTCCTCCCGCAGCCGGCCCAGAATGACGCCGACGATCTCCTCGCGCAACCGTTCCCGGGGCCCGGGGCCCGCTGCCCGGGCCGCTGGCACGAGCCCGCCGCCCGGGCCGGCGACGGGGCCGGCCAGCAGCCCCGCGACCCGGCGCAACTGACCGCGCAGCCGCTCCACGCTCGCCAGGTCCGCCGGCAGACCTACCGGTTCGATGAGGGCGGTGAAAAGACGGCGCACGGGGTCCGCGGCCGTGCCCTGTTCGGCGGAGCTCGACCAGTTCGAAGCCCGCAGGCGTTCGTACCGTTCGCGGAGGTGTTCGCGGACGGCGAGCGCTCCGGCGCCTGTCGTCGCTGCCGGTGCCGGATCGCCCGGCGCGGCCGGGGCCGTCGAGTGTCCCAGGCCGACGGCATCGGTCGTGGTCGAGAGGGGTGCCGGATCCGGGGGACCCGACGTACCCGAACCACTCGCGGTACCCGGGACGCCCGTACGCGGAGCACCCGCGGTATCCGCGAGGGTGGCCAGGTCGCCGCCGGGCGGCGGCGCGGTGGTCCTCTCGACCCCGTTCTCCATCACCCGCCGGCACCAGGCTTCCGGCCGGCTCGGGTCGAACATCTCGTCACCGACCAGGGCCAGCAGGTCGCCGATTCCCCGCATCCCACCGCGGCCGTGGAGGTCCACGAGCAGCCGGGCGGCGGCGGTCATGATCGGTGGAGCGTCCGGCCCGACCCGCGGATCCACGTGGATCGCGGCAGGCTCCCCGTTGCCGGCACACTCTGGTTCGAACGGGACAAACAGGAACCGCGGGCCTGGCTCGTCGGTGTGCCGCGCGCCCGAGGGGGTGGCGCCTGAAGGGACGGTGGTCGCATGCGTGGAGAAGGTCAGCCGGTAGGGCAGAACGCCTTCGAGGATCTCCACCAGGGCCCACATCAGCATGAGCGCCTCATCCGAACCGGTGTGGGCCACCACGAAGGGACGCTCGGCCCGCGACCATGCCAATACCGTCGCGATGAGCGTGACGAGCCGATCGCGCCGCACCCCCGCGCGCGCCGACTGGCGCAGGGTCCGCTCGCCCGTCCGCCGGCGTGCGGTGAGGTCGCGCAGGTGCAGGGGAGCCAGCCGCGGGATGGTGCGGGAGTTCCCCACCACGACCCCACCCGCCGCGTACAACGCGAGCCCCACCCGTTCGGTCAGATAGTCCGCCCGGCCGATCAGGATGTGGGCACGCAGCCGAGCCCGGCTGTCGCCGCCGCGTTCCGGGATCCGGATCCGGTGCACGAGCGCCGCCTCCGGGATGCGGTGCGGATCCCTCGCCGTGAGATGATCCGGCGCCTCGGGATGATCCGGAGATCGGATGAGGTAGGCGAGCGCCGACGGTGGGTGGGGGACCCGGCTCTCGTCGAGCTCGACCTCGCCGGCGAGAAGCCCGCTCCAGGACCTGGTCACCGTGGAGCCCAGGGAGCTCGCCGCCGGGAGGTGACCCTCGCCACCCGTCCTGCTTCGGCGCGGCCAGGCATAGATCATCTGGTCGAGCCGCGTTGCCTCCGCCGCCCGGCCGGACCGCGCCATCGACGTCCCCAGGTGATCGATCACGGTAGACACCCGTTCCGCCGGACCCGGCGGCGTCGCTGAACGTGCCAGCCGCGACAAGCGCCGAGGACGACGGATCCGGCGGCGACGCCTTCCCGGGCGTCTTCAAATCCGCTCGCACCCGCCGGTGATACTTTCTTCCGGGGACCGTAATACCGGGCCGCGTAATGCTGGTCCCGTCCGAAAATCCTGGTCATAGCGGGTGGGCCTGAGGGCAGGAGCCCCCTGGCCGCTCGCTGCTTCTCAGCCAATGGTCGCCCCCCAGACGGCGGTCCCTCAGCCGGGCATTGATCGTGCTATCCCGGTGAATTGTGGCGTGCTGGCGGAAAAATATTCCTGGCGCCTGGTGGATGTCCAGAGGAGTCCTGAAAAATCGGCCTTGCGATCGCTGCCGGCCCGTCGGTTGCGATCCTTCCGTGGGGTGTGCCGTCGCTCCCGCCCGAGGAAGGATCGGCAACCGGGCCCAGGGTCGTACCCCCGACGAAGTTCTGTAGTGCCCGCTGCCGCGCCGCCGGTATACGCGTGCGCCGGTGAACTTCCGCGGTCGTCCTTTCGTCGCATGGTGGGTCGCCGTTGTATCCATGATGTTGACATGATGTTATTCGGCTCGTTCGTCGTCCCGGATGTGCCCGCCACCGCGCGGGCGCGGTTTGTTCGCGGAATTGGCGGGATCCATCGAGCTGATCGGTGCAGCGGCGGTGGTTCCGGCGCCAATAATCCGACGGATCTCACAGCGAGTGACGCTATCCCGGGGGCGGATCTGACGTTGAATACCGTCACACGATGCGAGCGGTGAACGGTCTTCGGTCGAGATCGAGGTTGTCATGGTCGTGGCACGATTCCTGAGCTCCCGCCGGAAGGGCGATCAGAACCGGCCCGCTTCGCACCGTCCGACGGCTTCTCGGTCGGGTGGCCGGTCAGGTGGTGGGCACGGCCGCGTCGGCGCGTGGCCGGACGAGGGTGAACCGGTCGAACGGGACCGGCGTCGGTGCACTGGAGTCGTACACGGTCACCCGGATGCTCGTCGAGCCGCCCGGTTCACCTGGATCCACCTCGAAAGCCGCGAAGGCGTATGGATGCTCCGGTGCCCGGAAGGCGAGCCAGGGCGCGTCCTCTCTCGCCCGGACCGATTGGCGATGCCACCGGCCGGGATCCTGTTCGTGCACGCCGACGATGACCCAGCAGGCGGGTGGATCGAACAGTGCGTGCGCGGACGGCGACGAGGATCCTCCGGTGCCCACGAGCAGGTGGACGGTGCCCGCCGAGGTGTCGAGCAGGTCACCGGCCCCGTCACCGGCCGCGGCGCCCGCTCCGTCAGCGGTCTTCCGGGCGGGCGTCGTCGCGCCGGGGACCGGGCGGGGAGTCCGGGTCGCGCTGTCCGGCACGACCCCGCGCAGCGGATGAGTGCGCTCGTAGTGGTGCTCGTGGCCGCAAAGCACCAGATCCACCTCGTAGGTGTCGAACAACGGCAGCCATTCTTCCCGGATACCGAGGTCGGCGCCGTTGTGCTCCACCGCGGTCGACACCGCGGCGTGGTGCATGCCGACGACGATCCAGTCGATACCGGGATCGGCGCGGGCCTGTTTGAGGGTCTGTCTCAACCAGGAGGTCTGCCGGCCGGCGCTGTACCCATGGAGGTAGACCCGCCCGCTGTCCTGATAGCAGACGTCGGCGGCGCTGAGCATGACGAACCGCACGCCGCCGACGGTGAACGCGTACCAGAGCCCGGCGAGGTAGGCCTCCTCGTCGTGCTGGGGAAGGGCGAAGTAGGTCTGGTAGGCGGCGAGCCCCAGAGCTCCGTTGCCCCGCTCGGTCTCATGGTTGCCGTTGCAGGGCATCCACGGCCGGAACCGGGCGGAGGCGCTGATCATCGCGAACCAGTCGAACCAGGCGCGAACCGGATCCGTGCGCTGGTTGGCGTACGACAGGTCACCGTTCGCGAGGTTGAACAGTGGCGCGAGGCGTTCCACTCCGGTTATCACGTGGCGTGACGCAGCCGAGCCGTACGGATCGTGCGGCTCGTCGGTGCCCTGGTCGCCGAAGCAGGTGAAGCTGAAGGCGGCCCGATGCCGCGGAGCCGTGCGGAACGACCCGTGGGCCAAGCCCCAGCGCCCGTCATGACCCACGTCATAGCGGTAGTCGGCAGCCGGCAGGAGCCCGGACAGGTGCGCATGGTGGGCGAAGACCACCTCGTTCGTCAGGGCGTCCGTGTAGGAACGGGTGAGCGCGGTCACCGAGCCGGTAGATCCGCCAGCCGCCGGACCGAACCGTACCTGGGGCCGAGGGACGGCCGTTCGGGTCAGCCACGAGACGACCATGGACGTGGCGGGATCGGAGCCGAAGGTCAGGTGAACGCCGAGCGCGACGTCGGGACTACCAGTCACCAGCGGAGCTCTCCCGTTCGCCGAACCAGCAGTCCGAATCGTCCTCGGGGCGATGAAGTTGTGCCTGTGCTCGTGCCTGCGCCGGCAACCGGACCCGATCTCGCCGGATGCCCCGGCCGGCAAGGTGGTTACCCGGTGGCTGACATTTTCCCATATTCTGTTACCGGTCGCCGATCGAGCGGTGCGACCGAGCGATGTGTGAGAGAACGAACGTGTTCCAGCTCTGGAGCGACCAGCCCGGCTACGCGGCCGAGACTGCGATGGCCGGAGCAGCCGCGGGGCTACTCCGGCCATCGCGTCCGGCCCTCGCCGGGTCACCGGACTGGCCGCCTCCCGGGAGGCGGCACGGAATTCCCGACCGCCTACTCGCTGGACTTGGCCAGATCGACCGGCGGGGCATCGGGCACCTGGTTCGGCTTCGCCTCGCCGCGGAAGACGAACTTCGCCTCGTCACCGTCGCCTTCGACATCCCCGACGACGATCTCGCCCGGCTTGAGCGTGCCGTAGAGGATCTTCTCGGACAGGACGTCCTCGATCTCCCGCTGGATCGTCCGGCGCAGTGGCCGGGCACCCAGCACCGGGTCGTACCCCTTCTTCGCCAGAAGCGCCTTGGCGGCCGACGTCAACTCGAGAGCCATGTCCTTGTTCTTGAGCTGGGCGTCCACCCGGGCCAGCATGAGATCGACGATCTGGATGATTTCGGCCTCGGACAGCTGGTGGAAGACGATGATGTCGTCGATCCGGTTGAGGAACTCGGGCCGGAAGTGCTGCTTGAGCTCGTCCTGGACCTTCGCCTTCATCCGCTCGTAGTCGACGGCGCCTTGGCCGGTGGCGAAGCCGATGCCGGGGCCCTTGGAGATGTCCCGGGTGCCCAGGTTCGACGTCATGATCAGGACGGTGTTCTTGAAGTCGACCAGCCGGCCCTGGGAGTCGGTCAGGCGACCATCCTCCAGGATCTGCAGCAGCGTGTTGAAGACGTCGGGGTGGGCCTTCTCGACCTCGTCGAACAGGACCACCGAGAACGGCTTGCGCCGGACCCGTTCGGTGAGCTGGCCGCCCTCCTCGTAGCCGACGTAGCCGGGCGGGGAACCCACCAGCCGCGAGACGGTGTGCTTCTCCATGTACTCGGACATGTCGAGCTGGATGAGCGCGTCCTCGTCGCCGAAGAGGAACTCGGCGAGCGTCTTGGACAGCTCGGTCTTACCGACACCGGACGGGCCGGCGAAGATGAACGAGCCGCCGGGGCGCTTCGGGTCCTTCAGCCCGGCGCGGGTGCGCCGGATCGCCTGGGAGACGGCCTTGATGGCCTGCTGCTGGCCGATGACGCGCTTGTGCAGCTCGTCCTCCATGCGCAGGAGGCGCGCGGTCTCCTCCTCGGTGAGCTTGAAGACCGGGATGCCCGTCCAGATCGCGAGCACCTCGGCGATCTCCTCGTCGCCCACCTCGGCGACGACGTCCATGTCGCCGGCCTTCCACTCCTTCTCCCGCTTGGCCTTCTCGGAGAGGAGGGTCTTCTCCTTGTCCCGCAGGGACGCAGCCTTCTCGAAGTCCTGCGCGTCGATCGCGGACTCCTTGTCCCGGCGGACGGCGGCGATGCGCTCGTCGAACTCGCGCAGGTCCGGCGGGGCGGTCATCCGACGGATGCGCATCCGCGAACCCGCCTCGTCGATCAGGTCGATCGCCTTGTCCGGCAGGAACCGGTCGGAGATGTAACGGTCGGCCAGGGAGGCCGCCGCCACCAGGGCGGCATCGGTGATCGAGACGCGGTGATGCGCCTCGTACCGGTCCCGCAGCCCCTTGAGGATCTCGATCGTGTGCGCCACCGACGGCTCCGCGACCTGGATCGGCTGGAACCGCCGCTCAAGAGCGGCGTCCTTCTCCAGGTGCTTGCGGTACTCGTCGAGCGTGGTCGCGCCGATGGTCTGCAACTCACCCCGGGCGAGCATGGGCTTGAGGATCGACGCCGCGTCGATGGCACCCTCGGCCGCGCCCGCGCCGACCAACGTGTGCAGCTCGTCGATGAACAGGATGATGTCGCCGCGGGTCCGGATCTCCTTGAGGACCTTCTTCAGCCGCTCCTCGAAGTCACCGCGGTAGCGGGAACCGGCGACCAGAGCGCCGAGGTCGAGGGTGTAGAGCTGCTTGTCCTTCAGGGTCTCGGGCACCTCGCCCTTGATGATCGCCTGCGCCAGCCCCTCGACCACGGCGGTCTTGCCGACGCCGGGCTCGCCGATGAGGACGGGGTTGTTCTTGGTGCGGCGCGACAGCACCTGCATGACGCGCTCGATCTCCTTCTCGCGCCCGATGACCGGGTCGAGCTTGGACTCGCGCGCCGCCGCGGTGAGGTTGCGGCCGAACTGGTCGAGCACCAGGGAGGTGGACGGGGTCCCCTCGGCGGGCGCGCCGGACGTGGCGGTCTCGCCCTTGCCCTGGTAACCGGACAGCAGCTGGATGACCTGCTGCCGCACCCGGTTGAGGTCCGCACCCAGCTTGACGAGCACCTGAGCGGCGACACCCTCGCCCTCGCGGATCAGGCCCAACAGGATGTGCTCGGTGCCGATGTAGTTGTGACCGAGCTGCAGCGCCTCCCGAAGCGACAGCTCCAGGACCTTCTTCGCGCGCGGCGTGAACGGGATGTGCCCGCTCGGTGCCTGCTGCCCCTGGCCGATGATCTCTTCGACCTGTGACCGCACACCCTCAAGGGAGATGCCGAGGGACTCGAGAGCCTTGGCGGCGACGCCCTCGCCCTCGTGGATCAGGCCGAGCAGGATGTGCTCGGTCCCGATGTAGTTGTGGTTGAGCATCCTGGCCTCTTCTTGGGCCAGGACGACGACCCGACGTGCCCGGTCGGTGAATCTCTCGAACATGTGCGCTCCTTCGAGCTGCGACCGACCACACGACAGCCGGTATCCGCATGCTAGCTCCGCCGAGGCATGTCCTCACGCATCGAACAGAAACCTACCCGCCGGCACCGCCCACATCGTCGTGGGCGGCGGACCGGCGCAAGTGCCGGCCGTCCAGCGGAGACGTCTAATGCAACCGTGGCCGACCAGCCATGACTCCGTCACGTCGTTCCGCCAAGAGCAGAACGACGCCACCCGCTTCGCGACGCCACCCGCTTCGCGACGTCTCCGGTCGGACGTACGGTGCGGCGGGACGCGCCAGGCGGTGCGTCCCACCTCGGTGAGCCTCCTCACCGATGCTACCGACGGTAGTGGATGAGGAGGTGCATCTTGTTGTGATTCAACTCACATGTATATCGTTTTGCGTTGTCAATGTTACTCATTGTCGTCGCCCTGGGGAGTTTCGGCGACGGATCTTGCTTGCATCTCGCGAGTAACTACTTTACGTGCGCATACTCGGGCTGTACTTCGGGTGGCTCTCAGACCGCAAGGCCTCCATTGCCCTGCGTGTCGATCCAGGCGCGCAGCCGTTCCTCGCGATCCTGGTCACCAGTAAAGGGACACGAGGTGCAGTAGTCGTCACCAAGCCGGTAGGCCAGGCAGCACGACCCACGGCGTATGCCGGTGTACCGCCGGCCGTGGTGGACGAACTCGTGCCAACGGGGCCGGGCCCGGATGGTGGGCGTGGCCCGGGAGAAGAAGGCGTCGGCCTCCACTCGGCCGAGGTGGGGATCGCCGGTCGCGCGCTCGGTCAGCAGGAAGGCGCGGGCGCACTGCGCGGCCACCGCACCCCACAGCGCCGGAAGGCCGAGCCGGACCCGTCCCCGCAGCTCCTCGACGAACGGTTGGAGATGCGCGAGCACCTCCTCGACCAGGCGACCGCGCAACGCGGCGACGTCCCCGACCACGCCGATCCGGGCATTCATCCCGTCTCCGGCGGTGGCGCCCCCCGCGATCGGGTCATCCGCCAGGACGGTCATGGCCGGTCGGTGGAACGCGGTCTGGTCGAACCAGCCGCCGTCGAGGACGCGCAGGGACATCGTCGCCGGGGTCAGGGCCGGCACCCGGTGCAGGAGGACGAAACAGGCGATGGCCGGGGCGGCGACGTTCGCCGAGTACCAGTTCGCCAGGTAGCTCGCGGCGACCTCCGGGCTGGCGCCGTGCGTGTCGCCCACCCGGGCCAAGGCCTCGGCCACGCCTGCTGGCCCGGTCAGGAAGGCACAGTCGGCCCAGCCCGGGCCGTCCGGCATCCCGAACTGCACACCGCGTGGCTCCAGCACCTCGGCGAGGTCCCGCAGGCTCGCCTCGAACGGCGGTTCGGCGCACTGAACGGTACCCCCGGAGAATTCCGGCGCCGTCCCCTCGGGGGCCACCTCCCTGGAAGGCGCCGCCGGGGACGCCGCCGAGCCGGTGCGGCGTTCGTTCACCGACTGCTTCACTGCCGGGACCGGGAGGTGTGTCGCGGCTGGGCCGGGCGTAGCTGTGCCAGGGTGCGGGATCTCCCGCGGAGTGGCGTGAGCGTGAGCATGAGCATAACTTTAAGTAAGCCTAACTTCATGTCTGGCGTCAACTGGAGTCGCCATCAGTGCTATGCCCACGAGTCATCGGGTCGGCATCATGAGTGGTTCGACATCGCGCGGTTGCCGGGATGGTCGGCCCGCGTCACCAGCTGTCCATGGCGAGATGGCGCTGGACGGCCTCGGCGATGGCCTGCTGCCCGTGCATGGTGGGGTGCGCGCTCAGATCACGTGTCGGTCCGAACAGATTGACCGGAGCCACCCACGGGTCCGGTGTGCAGATTTCGTGACCGCGTAGCACCCGATCCGTCGAGACGAACTCCACTCCCGCATCCGACGCGGCTTTTCTGATGACCCGGTCGAGCTGTCTGTTCAGCCTCGTCAGCTGTCGACGTTCCCTGTTGGTCAGCCAGGTACAGATGTTGTTGAGTTGGTTGTCCGGAAATATGTAGGGATAGCCGACCACGATGATCCGCGAATGCGGGGCGGCGGCCTTCACCGCCGTGTAGTTGGCGCTCAGGACACCCGGGAGTTCCTTGGTGACAAGATCGCGCTCGCGGCGGTCGTTGCCATCCCAGAAGCATCTCCACGCATAACAACTGAAGATGACTCTGCCGAATCCGGCATCGTTGCCGCCGATGGTGATGGTGACGACGTCCGGGGCCCGGCCCAGTGCACGTAGCTGGGCCAGCTGGGGTTTCTCGCCCTTGAATGACTCGTGTAGGGCGCCGGTGGTGGCTCCGGAACACGCGGCGAACAGCGAGACGGTGACCCCCGATCCCATACCGCCCAGTAGTCGTGGCCAGGCCTGGCTGCTCCGCCGGCACCGGGGGGCCAGCGAGTCGAAGGGGGGATTGCCCTCTCCCGAGGAGTAGGAGTCGCCCAGCACGGCCAGGGTACGGGGCTGCGGACCGGCCGAAGCCGGATCATTCCAACCGTATGTAATCGGAACCGCGGCGAACAAGAATGCTGCCATCGCGGTGACAAGAAAGGGATGAGTGAAGTATCCGCTGCCGGGATGTGACGATACGCCGGGTTGTGTTCCCGAGATTCGGTCCCGCATGGCACGGAATCGTAACCGAGTCGCGGGAGGGCGGTCCGTCGAACCCGGTGGCTGTCGCTCGGCAGAGTCGGTTGCCTAATCCGCTGGACCGGCCGAAGCCCCGGAGATGCACGATCGTCGTAATTAGCCTGGTCGCCGTAAGGCAGCCCGAACGAGCCCGAACGAGCCCGGTCGGGATCGGTCGGGACCGGATCAGATATTCTTCTCGAAGACGAGACGCAGGCCGATGAGTGTCAGATGGGGCTCGTGACGGTCAAGGGTCTCACTTTCCTTGATGACCACGGACGCGAGACCCCCGGTGGCGATCGCCACCGCATCCGTGTCCAGCTCGGCCCGGATGCGGCGTACCAGGCCGTCCACCTGGCCGGCGACGCCGTAGATCATGCCAGACTGGAGTGCCTCGACCGTGCTCTTGCCGATGACGGAACGTGGCGCGACCAGTTCCACCTTACGGAGCTGGGCCGCCCGGGACGCGAGTGCGTCCAGCGCGATCTCGATGCCCGGTGCGAAGATTCCGCCGATGAACTCGCCGCGTGCCGAGACGATGTCCAGGTTCGTCGAGGTGCCGAAGTCGACGACGATCGCCGGCCCGCCGTAGAGGTGGTGCGCGGCGAGTGTGTTCATGATGCGGTCCGCGCCGGCTTCCTTCGGATTGTCGATGAGGATGGGAACCCCGGTCCGCGTCCCCGGTTCGACGATGACGACCGGGATGTCGTGGAAGGCCCGGACCACCATCCGGCGCAGCGCTCGAAGCGCGGCGGGAACGGTTGAGCAGATCGAGACACCGGTGACCTGGTACTCGCCGAGCAGGCCGCGGTAGAGAAGCACCAGTTCGTCCGCGGTCGCCTGCGGGTCGGTGCGTACCCGCCAGGAGTCGGCGAGGTGTTCACCCTCGAACACGCCGACGACGGTGTTGGTGTTACCGACGTCGATGGCGAGCAGCATCAGGATTCCTCCACGATCAGATCCTCGATCGGTGGGCCCGCGGTGGCCGATCCCGGGCGATGATCGGGGTCCAGGGCGAGATCGAGGCCGAGGTCGAGAGCGGGCGCCGAATGGGTCAGGGCGCCGACGGCGAGATAGTCGACGCCGACGGCTGCCACCGCCGCCGCCGTTCGCAGGGTCAGGCCGCCGCTCGCCTCGAGCCGCACCCCGGCCGGACGGGCGAGCTGGACCGCGGCTCGCAGGTCCGCCAGCGACATATTGTCGCAGAGGATGAGATCACATCCGGCATCGACGGCCTCCGCGACCTGGTCGACGGTGTCGCATTCGACCTCGACGGGCAGCCCGGGGAACCGTGCCCGCACCGCGGCGAACGCCGCCGCCACGCCGCCCGCCGCGACCACGTGGTTGTCCTTGATCAGGGCTGCGTCCGTCAACGACATGCGGTGGTTCACCCCGCCCCCGCAGCGCACCGCGTACTTCTCCAGCGCGCGCAGGCCGGGTAGCGTCTTGCGGGTGTCGCGGATCATCGCGCCGGTGCCGGCGACCGCGTCGACCCAGGCCCGCGTCAGGGTGGCGATCCCGGACAGGTGGCACAGCAGGTTCAGCGCGGTACGTTCGGCGGTGAGCAGGCCGCGGACCGGCCCGTTGACGTAGGCCACCGTGGTACCCGGCGGGACAGGGTCGCCGTCGCGAGCGGTCAGGGTGACGGTCGCGGCCGGCCCGAGCAGGCTCTCGAAGACGGCGGCGGCGACCGGCAGGCCGGCGACGACGCCCGCGGCCCGCGAGACGATGGCGCCGTGCCCGACGAGAGCGGGGTCGACCGTCGCCTCGGAGGTCGCGTCGACCGCGCCGATCTGGCCGGTCACCTCGTTCTCCTCCCAGACCGGGAGGTCCTCCACGAGCGCGCGGCCGACCAGGGCCACCACCCCGTCCGGGTCGAGGCCGGCCGAGGCGAGGGCACTGCGGGTGGCGGGCGAGAGCCGTCCGCCGGGCACACCGGCGGAACCGGGCCCGCAGACGGAGCCGGGCGCGGAACCGCTCACCGCGAGCCGCGCATGGGCTCGACGTCCACGATCAGTTCCCCTTCTGGATTGAGCCGGGTGAGGATCCGGCCGAGCCAGTGTTCGTCGTCCCGCTCACCGAAGTCCTCTCGCCAATGGGACCCGCGGGTCTCCGTCCGGCTGGCGGCGGCGGCGGCGAGGGCCGTCGCAACCGTGCGCAGGTTGGTCATCTCCCAGGCCGGCGGCCCGGCCGTGACCGTCGCCCCGCTGACCCGCAGGTCCCCGAGACCGGCCAGTACCTTCGCCGTCGCCCGCAGGCTGTCCGCGCTGCGCAGCACCCCGGCACCGTCGGTCATCGCGCGCGCGAGCTCCGCGCGTTCGGCGGGGTCGGTCAGACCACTGCCGCGACCGACCACCGGCGCGGCGGGGATGGCGACGCGGTGCCGGCCGCCGGGCGCTGTGCCGGCCAGGTGCTCCGCGATGCGTGCGGCGAAGACCAGCCCCTCCAGCAGGCTGTTCGACGCGAGCCGGTTGGCGCCGTGCACCCCGGTGCAGGCCACCTCCCCGCAGGCGTACAGGCCGGCCACGCTCGTGCGGCCCCACAGATCCGTGCGCACCCCGCCGCTGGCGTAGTGGGCGGCCGGCGCGACGGGGATCGGCCTGGCGACCGGATCGATGCCGGCGGACCGGCAGCGCGCGGTGATCGAGGGAAACCGCCGCTCGATGGTCGCCGCGCCCAGCCCCCGGGCGTCCAGGAACAGGTGATCGACCCCCTGGGCCGCCATGACCCGCGACATCTGCTTGGCGACGACGTCGCGCGGCGCGAGGTCGGCCAGCCGATGGACGCCCGCCATCACCCGTTCGCCGGCCGCGTCGACGAGAACGGCACCCTCCCCCCGCATGGCCTCGCTGACCAGTGGCTGCTGGCCCCCGAGCAGTTCGGCGACGGCGCCCGGCCTGGACGGGGGTAGCCACAGGGCGGTCGGGTGGAACTGGACGAACTCCAGGTCCGCGACGACGGCGCCCGCGCGCAGAGCCAGCGCCACCCCGTCCCCGGTGGAGACGCCGGGATTGGTCGTCGACGCGAAGATCTGCCCCATCCCGCCGGTCGCCAGGACCACCGCGCCCGCCGTCACCGCGCCGACGCCGTCCCGGCTGCCCTCCCCCAGCACGTGCAGGGTGGCGCCGGCGGCCCGGCCGTCGGAGTCGAGCAGCAGGTCGAGGACCAGGGCGTGTTCGATGACCTCGATGCTCTCATCGGCCCGGACGGCGGTGATCAGGGCGCGTTCCACCTCCAGGCCGGTGGCGTCCCCACCCGCATGGATGATGCGGTTGCGCAGATGGCCGCCCTCCCGAGTGAGGGCGAACGAGCCGTCGGTGGTCCGATCGAACCGGGCGCCGAGCTCGGCGAGCTCACGCACCCGCGCCGGTCCGTCGCGGACCAGCACTCGGGCTGCGTCCTCGTCGCACAGCCCGACGCCGGCGACCAGGGTGTCGGCAAGATGATCATCGGGCGAGTCCTCCGCGGCGAGCGCGGCGGCGATCCCACCCTGCGCCCACCGGGTCGACCCGGCGTCGAGGTGCGCCTTGGTCACCAGCAGTACCCGGGCGGCGGGCAGCGCCCGGCGCAGGTGCAGGACCGTCGTGAGCCCGGCGATGCCCGAACCGATGACGACGACGTCCGCGGCGCGCATCCATCCCGGGCGGGGCGCGCCGAGCCGGCAAGGTAGCACGGTCACTGCGTAGCCATGGCCGATCGGACCGCCGCCGCGGCTGTGGGTACCGGGATGTCGACCGGGATGTCGACCGGGATGTCGCCACGCAGGCTCGACGGGTCGCCGGGGAGCGGTTCGGCCGGGTCGTCGCCGTGCCCGATGATCCGGTTTGCCGCGTCGACGAACAGCACCTTCGGGACGTGCCGGCGCGCCTCGGCGTCGTCCATGAGCCCGTACGCAATGATGATCACTAGGTCGCCCGGCTGGACCAGGCGCGCCGCGGCACCGTTAATACCGATGATCCCGCTTCCCGCCGGTCCCGCGATGGCGTACGTCTCCAGCCGGGCGCCGTTGTTGATGTCGACGATCGTGACCTGCTCGCCAGGCAGCAGGTCGGCGGCGGCCAGCAGGTCCGCGTCGATCGTCACGGAGCCCACGTAGTGCAGATCGGCCTGGGTGACCGTGGCACGGTGGATCTTGGCGGTGAGCATGGTGCGCAACACGGTCAGGCTCCCGGGTGATCGCGGTCGGCGGGACGGTCCGGTCGGGGGGTGACGGCGGGGGATCCGGCTGATGCCGGAGTTCCGGTGGGGGCCGGCGCCGGGGATTCCGGAGGCAGGACGAGATCGATGTTGTCGATCAGGCGGGTGGTGCCCACCCGGGCGGCGACGAGTAGCAGGGCGGGACCGCTCCGGACCGGACGTAGATCGTCGGGGCTGGCCAGGGCGAGGTAGTCCACGTCCACCCCGTCCGCGGCGGCCAGAACCTCCCGCGCGGTCGCGAGCACGGTGTCCCGCCCGCCCGCCTGGGCCCGTGCCCCGGCGGCGAGCGCTCGGGACAGCGCGAGCGCGCTGCGCCGCTGGTCGGGGGTCAGGTAGACGTTCCGGCTCGACATCGCGAGGCCGTCGGGCTCGCGCACGGTCTCCACGCCGATCACGGTGACGTCGAAGGCGAGGTCCGCGACCATCCGGCGGATGCAGACCAGCTGCTGGGCGTCCTTGCGCCCGAAGAACGCCAGGTCCGGACGGACCAGGTGGAGCATGGTCCCCACCAGGGTCAGCATCCCATCGAAATGGCCCGGACGGGCGGCGCCTTCAAGCAGCTCACCGAGCGGCCCGGCCTGCAACCGGACGAGCGGCGGCGGGTCGTGGATCGCCCGGGGGACGAAGACGAGATCGACCCCCTCCCCCGCGCACACGTCGAGATCGGCGGCCAGGGTGCGCGGGTACCGGTCGAGATCCTCACCCGCGCCGAACTGCAGCGGATTAACGTAGATCGTGGCAACCACCTGGTCCGCCTGGGCCCGGGCGGCGCGCAACAGCGAGGCGTGGCCCTCGTGCAGCGCTCCCATTGTCATGACGACGGCCCTGGTCGGGCGCGGGTGCCCGGCTGCCGCCCGAGTGGGCGCGTCGTCCGGCGCGGGCGGACCGCCCTCACCCCGCCGGGCGATGTTGGCCTGCCGGTCGAGCGCGGCGAGCCCGGCGCGCAGCTCGGCCCGGTCTCTGGCCAGGACGGGACGGGACGAGCCGGGGAGCGTGCTGGGCCGGGCGGAGGGGGCAATGCTCCTTGCGGAGGGGACCGTGGCGGTGGCCGCCTGATCGCGGGATTCCGTCGATGGGCGGCCGGGCGTGGTGGAGGAAACAGTAGTCATGATCCGTTCCAGTCCTCGGATGGGGTACCGGACGTCGTTGGCAACTGTAACTCGGCTGCAATGGTTGCCGCCCTCCCCTGTGAGCTGGGCTTCGTTCGGGCGATCGTCCCGAACGAAGCCCTCTGCTCACGCCGGAAGGTGCAATTTGTTGCTTTATGACGTTATGCGCCACTTCGTGGGGGCGGCGAGTCCACCGGAGTTCAGGCCCCGGCGTGCGTGGGCTCAGCCCGCTCAGGGGCCTCGGCCTCCTCGGGGGAGGAGGGCGTGGGGGCTCCTGGGCGGGTGTGCTGCGCGACGTAGGTGCCGGCGGCGATCGCCGCCGCGACCGGCCATTCGATGATTGAGGCCGCGGCGAGCCCGCCGAGTCCCAGGTAGTAGGCGCTCTTGCCCAGTGACGGCCACTGCATGCTCGTACCTCGTCCAACCTCGAACCGCGACGTGAGTAGCGGTGCCCGGACCGTGAAGGTGCGTGTGCCAGACGACCGCTCGGGGCCCGTGGGCGCGGCCGGCTGCTGCTGGTCCCGCTCAGGGGCAGAGGTGTCCGTGTCCTCCCGGTGCGGCTGTGGCCGTGCCCGTGGCGGGGTGTCCGTCTTCGTGGCCATGGCAGCTCACCTCTCTCGATATCTCGATCTCCTTCTAGGAGAGAACCTAAGATGAACTTATAGTACCCAGAAGATAACTTCTCGTGTTGTTCGCGGTGCGAGCGCGGTCAGACGGTGGACAGGTAGTCCTTGAAGGAGATGCCGGTCAGCCGCTCGTAGGCCTCCACGTAACGGGCCCGGGTCGCCTCGACAACGTCCGCGGGCAGCTCCGGCCCCGGCGCGGTCCTGTCCCAGCCGGTACTCGTCAGATAGTCACGGATGTACTGCTTGTCGAAGGACGGCTGGGAGGCCCCGGGCCGCCAGGTGTCCTCCGGCCAGAACCGGGACGAGTCAGGGGTCAGGACCTCGTCGGCGAGCCGCAGCGTGCCCTGGGTGTCATGACCGAACTCGAACTTGGTGTCAGCGAGCAGGATGCCGCGCTCGGCTGCGAGGACACTGGCCCGGCCGAAGATCTGCAGGGTCAGCCGCTCGAGCTCGGCGGCAAGCTCGGTGCCGATCCGGCCGGCCGCGTCGGCCCGGCTGATGTTCTCGTCGTGCTCACCGATCGGCGCCTTCGTGGACGGCGTGTAGATCGGTGCCGGCAGCTTGCTGCCGTCCACCAGCCCGGTGGGTAGGGGATGCCCGCTGACCGCGCCGGTGCGCTGGTAGTCCTTCAGCCCGCTGCCGGTCAGATAACCACGGGCGACGCACTCGATCTGCACCATGTTCAGGCGTCGGCACAGCATCGACCGGCCACGCAGCTGCTCCGTGTACGGAGTGAGCTCGGCCGGGTACTCGTCGACGTTCGAACTGACGACGTGGGACGGGACCAGGTCGGCGAGCTGGTCGAACCACCACAGCGAAAGCCCGGTGAGAACGGCTCCCTTGTCGGGAATCTCGGTCGGTAGGACCACGTCGAACGCCGAGATGCGGTCGCTGGCGACCAGCAGCACGGCGTCGTCCCCGACCGCGAACAGCTCCCGGACCTTGCCCGAACCCAGGTGGGTGAGTCCGGCGAATTCCTCATGTGTCAGCGGCATAGACAGACCGTACCCAGGGAGAACAACAGCACCTGCCGGCCGGGGCACCGCGCCATGCCTGCGCGGCTGCGCGGCGGGTCAGGTGCGGGGGTGCGGGTCAGGTGAGGGCCGCCAGGGCGTCGAAGACCGAGCCGAGGCGCTCGGTGTAGCGCTCGGGCCGGCTCACCTCGTTGAGCCTGGCCTCGTCCAGGGGCAGGCCGCGGTCGCCGGCGTGCTTGCGCAGCGTTTCCCAAAACGGCACGCCGGTCTGCCAGGTCTCCATCGCCGCCGCCTGGGTGACAGCGTAGGCGTCCTCGCGGGACAGCCCCGTCTCGACGAGTTCGAGCAGCACCGCCGAGGTGTAGACCAGCCCGCCCGTGGCATCGAGGTTCGCCCGCATCCGTGCGGTGTCCACGACCAGCCCGGTGACCAGCCGGGTCGTCAGGTGCAGCAGGTAGTCGACGCCGGTGGCGGCATCCGGCAGCGCGATGCGCTCGGTGGAGGAGTGGGAGATGTCGCGCTCGTGCCACAGCGGCACGCCCTCCAGCACCGGGACGTACTGCGCCCGGACGATCCGGGCGAGCCCGGCGATGCGCTCCGACATGATCGGGTTCTTCTTGTGGGGCATCGCGGAGGAGCCCTTCTGCCCGGAGCCGAACGGCTCGGACAGCTCCCGGACCTCCGTGCGCTGGCCGTGCCGGACCTCCAGGGCGACCGCCTCGCAGACGGTCGCGAGCCCGGCCAGCGCCGCGACCCAGGAGGCGATGCCGTCGCGCAGCACGACCTGGGTGGCCACCGGGGCCGCGGTGAGGCCCAGCTTGTCGGCCACGTAGGCCTCGACGTCGGGGTCGATGTTGGAGTACGTCCCGACCGCGCCGGAGATCTTGGCGACGGCCACGTCCGCGCGGGCCGCGCGCAGCCGGTCGCGGCAGCGGGCGAGCCCGAACGCCAGGTCCGCGACGCGGTGCCCGAACACCGTCGGCTCGCCGTGGATGCCGTGCGTCCGGCCGACCCGCAGGGTGTTCCGGTGGGCCAGGCCGAGGTCGCGCAGCGCGGCGACGAGAGTGTCCGCCCGGGCGAGCAGCAGGTCGGTCGACTCGACCAGCTGCAGCGCGAGCGCCGTGTCGAGCAGGTCGGAGGAGGTCATGCCGAAGTGCACGTAGGCGGCGGCGGACCGGGGTTCGGTGCGGTCGGCCCAGGCGGTCAGGAAGGCGATGACGTCATGCTGGGTGACGGCCTCCACCTCGGCGACGGCTTCGGGCGTCGGAGCGGGGGCGGCCCGGACCGGCTCGATGGAATCGGCGGGGATGCGGCCCGCGGCGGCGTGCGCCTCCATGACCAGCACCTCGACGCGACACCACAGCTCGTACTTGTGCGCCTCCGACCACACCCGGCCCATCTCCGCCAGGGTGTACCGGCCGATCATGGCTGGCTGCCGGCCGCGGCCGCCGCGCTCAGCCCGTCCGCCGCGGCCTGCTCGAACTCGTCCTTGAACGCGGCCAGCTTCAGCCCCAGATCGGGATCGGCCAGCGCCAGGATCTGGATCGCCAGGATCGCCGCGTTCGTCGAGTTGTTCAGACCCACGGTCGCGACCGGGACGCCCGGCGGCATCTGCGCGATGGCGAGCAGCGAGTCCATGCCGTCCAGCGCCCCGCCGGAGATCGGCACGCCGATTACCGGCAGCGTGGTGAGGGCCGCAATGGTGCCGGGCAGCGCGGCGGCCAGGCCTGCCCCGGCGATGACCACCGAGATGTCGCGGGCCCGTAGCTGACCCACGTAGTCGGCGAGGGTGCGCGGCGCGCGGTGCGCCGACAGCGACACCTGCTCGTAGGGCACACCGAAGCGTTCCAGAGTGGCGCCGGCCTTGCTCATGGTCTGGGTGTCCGACGGTGATCCGAAGACGATCGCCACCTGGGGATGATCCGGCCCGGGGGTGCTCTGCGACACGGTCTACTCCTTCTTTCTATGTCCTGCGGGATCCTCGCCGGACGCGACGTCCGTTCGACGGACGTCGGCCGCGTGGCGCATCCGGGACGGATCTCCGATGTCGGTGCGGTAATGGGCGCCGGGCAGCGAGATGCGGCTGACGGCCTCGTAGGCCGATCCTCGCGCGGACTCCAGGTTGGAGCCGATGGCCGTGACGGACAGCACACGGCCGCCGGCCGAGACGACCCGACCATCCGGCTCCCTGCGGGTACCGGCGTGCAGGATGTCGACGCCGGCCAGCGCGCCGGCGGCGGCGAGCCCGCGGATCGGGTCGCCGAGCCTGGGGGCCGCCGGATAGCCGTGCGCGGCGACGACGACGCTGATCGCCGCGCCGGAGCGCCACACCGGTGCCCGCCGGCCGGAGAGCACGTCCGTCAACGGCGTCGTGAGCAGGGCGAGGATGGCCTGCACCTCGGGGTCACCGAAGCGCACGTTGAACTCCACCACCCGCGGCCCGCGGGTGGTCAGCGCGAGCCCGGCGTAGAGCAGACCGGTGAACGGGGTGCCGCGCCGGGCCATCTCGGCCACCGTCGGCCGGATCACCGTGGTGACGATCTTCGCCGGCAGGCCATGCGAGGCCCAGGGCAGCGGGGTGTACGCGCCCATCCCCCCGGTGTTCGGGCCGGTGTCGCCGTCGCCGACCCGTTTGTGATCCTGCGCCGGCAGCATCGGGAGGACCGCGCCGGACTCGGTCACCACGGCGAACAGGGAGACCTCGGGCCCGTCGAGGTACTCCTCGAGGACAACCCGGTCGTCCGGTCCGCGCAGGCTCGCGCGGACCGCGGCGACGGCCGCGTCGCGATCCTCGGTCACCGTGACGCCCTTGCCGGCGGCGAGCCCGTCGTACTTCACCACGTACGGTGGCCCGAAGACGTCCAGGTCGGCCAGGGCGGGCTCGATCTCGGTGTGGTCGCGAGAGGCCGCCGTGGGCACCCCGGCGGCGCGCATGACCTCCTTGGCGAACGCCTTGCTGCCCTCCAGCCGGGCCGCGGCCGCGCTCGGGCCGAAGACCGCGAGACCGCGGGCGCGTATCTCGTCGGCGGCCCCGGTTACCAACGGCATCTCCGGACCGATGACGGTGAGGTCCGCGCCGACCGCCTCAGCAAGGTCGGCGACGGCGTCCGGGTCAGCGACGTCGAGCGGGCGGGGCTCGGCGAGCTCGGCGGTTCCGGCGTTTCCGGGCGCGCAGACCAGCGAGCCGACCCGGGGATCGCGGGCGAGCGCCCGGCACAGCGCGTGTTCACGGCCGCCGGAGCCGACAACAAGAATCTTCATCAGTTCACCTCGCGACGCAAGCAGCGGCCCGGTGCGCGGCGGCGAATTCCCGGTAATGCCGGCGGAGCGGGCCGCGTCGCCGCCACGGCCGTGCGCGGGGGACGCGAGGGTCGGTGGCGGCCGTCACCGGTTGTCCCTGGCGCGCGGCGCCGGGACGGAGATCCGGACCGGGCGCGGGTGCCATCGCGAACCGGCGAACCCCGTCTGGGGCATCGCGTCGTCGCAGTTCGGTCGGGTCACGGTTCCACAGTAGCGGGTGTGCTGATCATCGTGCGCGTCGTGCCCGGTCGGTGCCGGTGACTCCCGGCCGATCACCTGGGACGATCCGCGCTGAGCGACTACAGCCCGACACCCGACCGCCAGAGCAGGTGGGCCATGCCGTGCACCAGGTGCAGCGCGCAGCGGCGTGCGTCCACCTCGGCCATGCCCGCGACGATGGCGGCGGCGTCGACCGGCCAGACCCGGACCTCCCGGCCGAGCACGGTCAGCGGGGCGGGATCGTCGCGGCCTTCGAAGGCGCGCCCACCCGGTTCGACGAACAGGTGCAGCGACCGCCCCGCAGCCGGGAAGTTCTCGCAGCGCCAGTACAGCAGCGGCCACGCCTGCAGCCGTTCCCGCCGTCCCGGCCAACGCCGGCGGCGACCGGGGTCAACGGCCGCCTCACCCGCGTCCGCCCGGTCCGCCCGATCCGCCCGGTCCGCCCGATCCGCCGGGTCGGCCCGGGCCGCCGGGTCCGTGACCGCCCGTGTCGCCCGTGTCGCCCCGCCCTCGCTCAGGTCCAGCGCGGGCAGCGGCCGCCCGGCACGGTACCGCGCCGGCGCGCGGTGCGGCGCGGTGCGGGTCGCCCGCACCGTGACCGGTGGTACCAGGTGTTCGGCCGCGCAGAAGTCCAGGAAGTCACGGATCTGGGCGTCGACGTGACTGGCGACGGCCGCGGCGCGTTCGAGCCGCTGTGCCTCGGCCCGCTTCGAGCTCCGGATGGCGTGGCTGCCCCGCAGCAGCACGTCGGTCAGGGTCTGCGGCAGAGCCTCGCCGGTGGGGGAGAACCCGACCGGCCAGGCGTCGGAGTCGGTCGGGTGCAGGTAACCGCGTCTCACGGCTGGTGGCCAACGGGCCGGTTGCGGGGCTTCGGCCGGTTCCGGCAGCGACAGCGGTGTCCGCCCGGGGATGGAAGGATCGTCATCCGACGGCCGGGACCTGACAACGGCCACCGCCACCACCCCCGGACGTCATTGCTTTGCGTGACCGCCTAAGCGTCGACGGTAATGCTTCCGGGTGCAACCGGAACCGACCGGATCTCGGCCCGCGCCGGGCGGGATCAGATCAGGTCCGTTCCGGACCAGTCGTTTCAGACCAGGTCATTGATGACGAGCGTCTGGTCCCGCCCGGGACCGACGCCGACCGCCGACACCGGGGCGCCGGAGAACTCCTCCAACGCCCTGATGTAGTCCTTCGCGGCGCCGGGCAGGTCGGCGAACGACCGGACGTCGGAGATGTCCTCGTGCCAGCCGGGCAGGTCGGTGTAGATCGGCTTGGCGTGGTGGAACTCGGTCTGGGTCATGGGCATCTCGTCAACCCGTTCGCCGCCGAGGTCGTAGCCGACGCAGATGGGCACCCGGTCGAAGCCCGACAGGACGTCCAGTTTGGTGAGGAAAAGGTCGGTCAGGCCGTTGACCCGCACCGCGTAGCGGGCGATTACGGCGTCGAACCAGCCGGTGCGCCGCGCCCGGCCGGTCGTCACGCCGAACTCCCCGCCGATGCGGCGCAGCTCCTCTCCGACCTTGTCGTCCAGTTCGGTGGGGAAGGGGCCGGCGCCGACCCGGGTCGTGTAGGCCTTGATGATGCCGATCACCCGACTGATCCTCGTCGGGCCGATGCCGGCGCCGGTGGCCGCGTAGCCGGCGGTCGGGTTCGATGACGTGACGAACGGGTAGGTGCCGTGGTCGACGTCGAGGAGGGTGCCCTGGGAGCCTTCGAGCAGCACGACCTTGCCCGCGCGCAGCGCCCGGTCGAGGATCAGACCGGTGTCGGCGATGTGGGGTTGCAGGCGTTTCGCGTAGTCGGCGTACTCCTCGACCACCTCGTCGAGCTCGATCCGGCGCCGGTTGTAGACCTTGGCCAGGACCTGGTTCTTCTCCCGTAGCACCAGTTCGAGCTTCTTGTGGAAGATGCCCGGGTCGAGGAGATCCTGCACTCTGATGCCCGTACGGGCAACCTTGTCGCCGTAGGTGGGACCGATGCCGCGACCGGTGGTACCGATCCGCGCCTTGCCCAGGTAACGCTCGATGACCCGGTCCAGCGCCCGGTGATGGGGCATGATCAGATGGGCGTTCGCGCTGATCAGGAGCCGGGAGACGTCGATGCCGCGGGCGGTGAGCCCGTCCATCTCGGCCAGCAGCACGCCCGGGTCGATGACGACCCCGTTGCCGATCACGGGAACGCAGTCGGCCCGCAGCATGCCACTGGGAATCAGGTGGAGCGCGTAACTCTCCGCCCCGATGACCACGGTGTGGCCGGCGTTGTTGCCACCCTGGTACCGGACGACGTAATCGACGGCGCCGCCCAGGAGGTCGGTCGCCTTTCCTTTTCCCTCGTCGCCCCACTGGGCACCGATGAGGACAAGAGCAGGCACCGGGCGAGGTTACTAGGGATGGCGGGGTCGTGGGGCCGGCTGCGGCATCCTCGCTGGTCTCCACCACCGACGCGGCCTGATGAACTCACTGTCAGGTGAAGCCGAGCTCACTGGCAGCGACGGAATCGCTGTCGGCCAGGAACGTCCGGCAGCGGGTGGCCTCCTCGGCCTCCCCGATGGCCGCGGCCGCCCGACCGAGAGCGGCGAGCGAACGCAGGAACCCGCGGTTGGGTTCGTGTGACCAGGGGATCGGCCCGTTGCCCTTCCAGCCCGAGCGGCGCAGGGCGTCGAGGCCGCGGTGATAGCCCGTGCGGGCGTAGGCATAGGCCTCGACGGGTCGTCCGCCGGTGAGCGCGAGCTCGGCGAGCGCGGCCCAAGGCACGCTGAACGCGGGCAGCCGGGCGGCGACGGCATCCGGCGGATCACCGGCGACCAGCGCATCGGTCGCGGCCGCGTCGGAGGGCAGGAGCGTCGGCGGCGGACCGGAGAGCAGGTTGGGCTTTCCCGAGGTGGACGGCGTCGTCATGAGTGCATCCTGCCCGACGACCGGCCGCACACGTCATGGAGGTCACCCCGGACGCGCTTGCCCTGCGCGCACGGTGACCGGTCGGTCAGGCCCTGACGCTGACGTTCCACAGATTCTGGCCGACGACCCCGGGTTGACCGTCGCTCACCCGGGTGAGGTACGAGTACAGCGCGGCGATGCCCTGCGACTGCGGTCCGAACTTGCCGTCGACGGTGAGTACGAAGCCCTTCTGACGCATCCTGTCCTGCCAGACGAAGGCGTCCGGGCGAACGTCGTCGCTGAGGGACGCGTCGAGGACCGTGCCCCTGAACGAGCCGTCCCCCATCTCCCGGCGGGCCCGGTCCAGCGTCATGGGGGGTTCCACCGGGGTGATGGCCTGCTGGATGACGTCACCGGAGCCGCCCGGGACACTGGCCGGGCCGTTGTTGGTCAGGCCCATCTTGACCGAGCAGGACGGCCATGGCTGCCAGCCCCGCTGGTTGTAGAGCTTCGCGGCCGCCTCGTCCTGCGTGGCGGGCGATGCCTGGTACGGGCGGCCGGAGTACCCGAGCCCGTGCCAGGTCTGGTCGTCGAACTGGTAGGCACCGGAGAAGCCGTTGCCGGTGTTGACCGCGTAGTTGCCGCCGGACTCGCATTGGCGGAGCTTGGCGAAGTCGTCGGAGGTGGCCGCGCCCGCCGGAGCCGCGGTGACCGCGAGGCCGCTGCCGACGATGGCCGTGACCGCGCCGGTGGTGCGCAGGATGCGACCGGCGGGCGATGGGGCCTGCGGTGCTCGATGTCTGCCGCCACGACGCCCAGAGGGCATGTCAGTCCAATCCCGTCGCCTGCGGGGTGAGCTGTCGGGTGCGGGCTGGGATGGCCCGGCCGGAGGATCCGACCCCGGGTGGGAACCGCTCTCCACCATGGGCCGGGACGCACCGGCTTTACCCCAAGGACGCCGCTTGCGGCGCCCGAAATGTGGGTCCCCCACTCCTGCCCGCTGCGGTCGATGTTCGTTCCGGCCGCTCGTACGGGGGCAGGACTCGGCGTCCGTCCGGGCGGCCTCGCCGACGAGGCGAGTGAGCGGCACTCTAGCGAGAACCGCTCATGGAGCGCAAACCGGGGTGGTCCGGAGTAACCAGTGAGGATCGCGCGAATCGTGCCACTTCCATACAGGTTCCGCAGGTGGCTCGCTGGTCCTGCTGTTCCTCGTCGGCCTTGCCGAAGATCGGCTCTGCCGAAGATCGGCCCTGCCGGAGGCCGGTCAGGGTGCGGTCCTGGTGATGCTGGTGGTGGGTTGTACGGGCCGGCCCGTACGGGCCGTCAACCGGAGATCGTCCGGAGACAGGTCGGGCCAGCCCGTCGTCGAGGTGAGATCCCCTGACCGGTGTCGCCGGGGTGGGATGTCCGGTTCCCGCGGCGGTCGTCCCTCCGCCACGGGGGCGGAGCGAATGGATCAGCTGATGGAGCTGATGGGGCTGATGGGGAGGATCAGCGGAAGGTGGCCCGCCAGGTCGCCGGGCCGACGATGCCGTCGACGGCGAGTCCCTTGGCGGCCTGCAGGGCGCGGGCGACTGCGGCGGAGCGTGGTCCGTAGCGGCCGTCGATCGTGATCGGATAGCCCAGATGGTTGACGCGGGCCTGCCAGGCCCGCACGTCGTCACGTACCTGCCTGGCCAGTGCGGTCGTCAGGTTACGGGTGAATACGGGGGTGCTCATGGAGATGGGGCTGACCGTCAGCTCGCGGCGTTCCGTCGTGCGCGAGGCCTGGCCCGAGGAGCTCGACGAGCCGCCCGCGAGCTGGTCGGCGCCCATCCCGCGGCCACAGGCCGGCCACTGGCCGAAGCCGGACCGTCGGGCGAGCTTGAGCGCGGCCTCGTCCTGGACGGCCGGGGAAGCCTGGTGCGGCAGACCGCCGTAGCCGAGGCTGTGCCAAGTGCTGGCGGAGAACTGGTAAGCGCCGTAGTACGCGTTGCCGGTGTTGGTCGTGTAGTCACCGCCGGACTCGCACTGCCGCAGGCCCGTCCAGGTGGTGGCCGCATCGGCCGGCTGGCTGAGCGCGAAGGTGCCGCCCACCGCCGCCGCGAGTACTGGTGCGACCACGAGGGCCCGGGCCCGGCTGCGGGTACCGGCGCGGCATTGTCGGCCACTGATACGTGCGTCGGACATGTCTTGTGGTCCTTCCCCACGCCTGCGAGGTGAGCTGTCGGATTCGGGCTGGGAACTGCCCGGCCGTGCCAGGGATCCCTGGAGACGGAAGCCGCACCGGAAATACCTTTCCGGGTGGTCGTCGCACATGGCTTCACCCCGAGAGCATCGAATCCTTTCGATACTCGGAGATGGGTCCCCCGTTCCTGCCGCCCGGTTCGAGAAATCGTCGGCCAGGGGCAGGATTCGGCGTGCCGCCCGACGAATGCCCGACGTTGTTGCCGGGCACGGCGAAAACCATAACCACGCCGCCCGGCGAGTCGCCAAGCATTGAATAGGGTGCGTGAAAAAGAGCACACTCGGCGCGCCTGCTTGAGTAGGAACTGGCGGCCTGGTATCGCGCGTGCGCGCCCGCTCATCAACCTGGCGGTACGGCGTGCGGAGGCATTTGTGCTCGGCCGATCACCCTGTTTGCCGATGGTCGACGATGAGCGGAGAGTCCCACATCAGGCCAGATGCGTGACATGTCGACAAAGGCGTGACGGCCCTGCTACGAGATCGACGCGAGTGATCGGCCTGATACTACGCTTCGTCCATTGAAGCCTGTTTTTGTGAGAAAAACAACGGAAATCGGGCGGTAACTTGCGGCGTTGTGATTTTTGCACACGGCGGATTCAATCGGACACCGACTGTGAAAAGCGCCCGTCGGATCACCACAGTGGGCGAAGGGGTTCCCTGGGGGTGGGGCGGTAGGTGAACGGTTACCGAAGGTCCGGTGCGTGTCCGCTCATTTGGCCGAAACCTGCTGGTTGCCGGCGGGGGCGGCGTTACGCGAGGAGCGGGATGCCGCGCCCGCTAAACAGTGGTCCCCCAGCCGTCGGAGCGACCGGGGGACCGCGCGGGCCGGCATAGTACGGGAAATCGGCGGGTCGTGCATCGGACCGGGGCGGGTCGGATGTCCGCCGCGTGCCGGTCGTTCCGTCCGCCGGAAATGATGGAGAGGGTCGGACCGAGGGGTCCGGAGAATGTCCTCGGACGAGCGGCGGCGGTTGCTCGGTTGCCCGTTCGCGGCCGGCGGCTATCTGTCCGCTTGTCCGCCGGCCGGCGGACAAGCGGCCGGTATCCGACGAACCGATCCCGCCAGCCGGCGTGCGCTCCTGGGCCCGACTATGCCCGCCCGAGGCTGGTGCCGGCGGAACGGAGGTCCTCACACGCCTGGGCGACGCGGGCCGCCATGCTGCTCTCCGCGAGCTTTCCGTAGGTACGCGGGTCGTACGCCTTCTTCACGCCGACCTCACCGTCCACCTTGAGAACGCCGTCATAGTTTTTGAACACGTGGTCCACGATGGGGCGGGTGAATGCGTACTGGGTGTCCGTGTCCACGTTCATCTTGACCACCCCGTAGTCGAGGGTCTCGCGGATTTCGGTGAGAGCCGACCCGCTACCGCCGTGAAAGACGAGGTTGAACGGCTTCGCGCCGGCTGGCAGCCCGAGCTTCCTGGCGACGTACTCCTGTCCTTCGTGCAGAATCGTCGGGCGTAGCTTGACGTTTCCGGGCTTGTACACACCGTGCACGTTGCCGAAGGTGGCGGCGAGCAGGTAGCGCCCCTTCGCGCCGGTGCCGAGCACCTCGGCCGTCCGCCACATGTCCTCCGGCGTCGTGTAGAGCTTCTCGTCGATCGCGCCGACGACGCCGTCCTCCTCGCCGCCGACGACCCCGATCTCGACCTCGAGAACGATCTTCGCGGCGGCGGCGTCCGCGAGTAGTTCTTCGGCGATCTTGAGGTTCTCCTCGAGGGGGACCGCCGAGCCGTCCCACATGTGCGACTGGAAGAGCGGCTCGCGTCCCTGGGCCACCCGATTCTTCGAGATCGCGATCAAGGGGCGGATGTAGGTGTCAAGCTTGTCGGCCGGGCAGTGGTCGGTGTGCAGGGCGATGTTGACCGGATACGCCTTCGCGACGTGGTGGGCGAACTCGGCCAGTGCCTCCGCGCCGAGGACCATGTTCTTCACCGTCGAGCCGGACAGGTACTCGGCACCGCCGGTGGACACCTGCACGATGCCGTCACTGCCGGCTTCGGTGAAGCCCCGCAGCGCGGCGTTCAGGGACTGCGACGAGGTCACGTTGATCGCGGGGTAGGCGAAGGACTGGGCCTTCGCCCGGTCGAGCATCTCGGCATATACGTCTGGCGTGGCGATGGGCATCGGTGGGGCTCCTTACGAACCTGTAGGGGCGCCGATCAGCCATGCACCCGCGGTGCAGGGCAGCCGGATCGGGCCGAAGCCCGCCGTGGACTCCTGATGGGCGAAGGGTATGACGCCTTGCCCCGTCCCGGGGTCGGATGCGGCTGACGTCGCCGGCGCGGTGCGGATCCGCGCGATGTGGTCCCCGCCGACTTGGTCGGCGGGTGCCGACCAGGGGCCGGCACACTGGTCGAGTGGACGTCGGCAGCCTGTCCGGGATGACGCTGTACGTCGTCCTCTTCGCGGTCATCTTCGTCGAGAGCGGGATCCTGATCGGGTTCTGGCTTCCGGGTGACACCATTCTCTTCGCGGCCGGGCTGATGGCGGCGGACGCGGCGTCGAACGTGTCCGTCGCGGTCCTCTCGATCGGGGTCGCGGCGGCAGCCACCGTCGGGGCGGCGGCGGGCTACTACACCGGGCATCGTCTCGGCCGGCCGTACCTGGAACGCAGGCACGCCACGGTGCTGGCCCGTACGGAGGAATTCTACCGGCGGTTCGGGCCGATCACCCTGGTCGCGGCCCGCTTCGTGCCGTGGGCGAGGACGTTCGCGCCGGTACTCGCCGGGACCGTGGCGATGTCATGGTCCCGCTTTCTGATCGCGGTCGTGCTCGGGGCGCTCGTCTGGGGGACCGGATTGATCCTTCTGGGCTATACGGCGGCCGCCATTCCTGGGCTGCGGGACGCGGCGGTGTGGATCGCGCTCGTAGTGATCGTCATCTCCGTCATCGCCGGGATCGCCGGCGAGCTGCTGCGCCGGCGATCGGGCCGGCTCCCCGACCAGGGGCCGCGGTAGTCCGCGTCGGGCGAGGAGCGCCGAGGGGGCGGGCGAGGAGCGCAGGGATGTTGTCCGTCAGTGCCCCGCGGCGCCGGATCATGCCGGGAGATCCGTGGACCGGTAGTCTCCACGACGTTACGACCAGATCACATTGGACGATCAATTCCCTTTCCTATGGCAATTTCTGGCTATGGCCGGCTAACCTTGATCGATCCAGGTACGCGGTCGGGGTCCGACCACCGAAGGATTCGATGCTTCGACAGCACGGGCGGCACCATGCGGGACGGCGTCGCGCCGGCCCCGTCCTCTGCAGCGCGGCAGGGGCCTTGACCGCGGTTCTGACGGTCGTGCTGCTCGCGGGTGGTCATTCGGCACCGCGTGACGGTGACCGCCTGGCCGGCCGCGCCGGCACGCAGCCGGATCGGGGCGTGGTCGGGGTGGCGGCCGGGGTCCCCCCCACGTCGATCGCGGGTCGGATCGCGGATCGGGGTGCGCCGACCGGACCCGGGGCCGAGCCTCCGCCCACCGCTCGCCCGGCCGGTCCGGATCAGCTGGCCGCCGCGCGGGCGGCGGCTCTGGCCCTGGCCGCGCCGGTGACTGCTCCGTCCGCGTCGGCCCCGGCCGTCGCATCCCCCCACCCGCCGTACCTGCCGGCCTCCTGGATGAGCCTGGTCGGTCAGGTCGCGACCTCGACCAACTTCGAGCGCCGGGCGGCCGGTTGTCCTCCGTTGATCGTCGACTTGCGGTTGGCCGCCGCGGCCCAGGCACACAGCGTCGACATGGCCACGGTCGGCTATTTCGGCCACGGCAGCCCGGACGGTCGCTCGCCCTTCGACCGGATCGCCGCCGCCGGCTTCTCCTTCTCCATCGCCGCCGAGAACATCGCCGCCGGTCAGCGCACCGTGGCCGAGGTGATGCGCGGATGGATGAACAGCCCGGAGCACCGATCGAACATCCTCACCTGCTCGCTGACCCGGATCGGCGTGGGCTACGCGACGGGCGGCAGGTACGGCACCTACTGGACCCAGGACTTCGGGACGCCGTGAGGGCCGGCCCACCTGCCGGGCGCGACCGGCCCGTGGCATCCCGGGAGGTGCACCCGACCTCGATCCTCC
>NZ_JDWE01000005.1:161713-173115 GCF_000685765.2 Frankia sp. BMG5.23 | reverse complement strand
GGTGCCGCCGCCGCCGGTGCCGCCGCCGCCAGTGCCGCCGCCGCCAGTGCCGCCGCCGAGAGAGCGGCCGACCGTGCCGGTCCGGACCTCGGCCCGGCCGCGGGCCGGGGGGGTGGGTATCACCGGAGAGAGCGGAGGGAACCGCCGCGGTCGCCGACGGACGACGGTGGGCGATCCCAGGCTCGAGCTGGTCGACCTGGGCGGGTTCCGCGGCGTGGCGGCGATCTCAGTGATCATTTTTCACGCCTATCAGTTCTGCCGCGGGGATGGCAACACGCCGTACGCGGGTACGTTCCTCGGCCAGGTCCTCGGCGCCTTCGACGGGATGATCAGTTGGTTCTTCCTGGTCTCCGGGTTCCTGCTGTATATGCCGATGGCGAACCGGGTCAGGGCCGGCCGGACCCAACGGTCACCCAAGAACACGCTCATACGTCGTGGACTGCGGATTCTTCCGCTGTACTACACGGCGCTCATCGTCGTGTGGGCGGCGCGTAATCCCACTCTGCCCGGCGACTGGATCGACCTGGTCGAACACCTGACCTTCACCCAGGTCTTCGACAGCAAGCGGGTGTTCTACACGATCGGCCCGGCCTGGTCGCTGGCCGTCGAGGTCTACTTCTATCTATACCTCGCCCTGGTCGCCGGCTGGCTGCGGCGGCAGACTCATCGACTACCCGAGGCGCATCGCTGGCGGCGGCTCTGCCTGCCGCCGGTCCTGCTGATCGTGGTGTCCGCCGTCTGGATCGTCTATGCGGTCTACATCGTGCGGGCTCAGCACGACCAGTGGGCGTACTGGTTCTCGCCGCAGAACTATGCCGGCAACTTCGGCCTCGGAATGATCACTGCGGTTCTCTATGTCCGATGGGGTCGGGAGCGGCCGTTGCCCGCCCTGCTCGCGTGTGCGTTGCGGTTTGTCGCCGCCGGGCTCATCATCGCCGGCGCGCTGGTCCGGGGGCACACCGCGGCATCGTTCGAGGCGTTCTCCACGCTGAATTCAATCGGTTTCGGTGTGCTGTTCGCCGCATCCGTGCTGGCACCCCGCGACACGCTGTGGCGCCGGTTCTTCGCCACCCCGGCATTCGTCTGGCTCGGCATGATCAGCTACAGCGTGTATCTGTGGCATGAGCCGATTCTGCTGCTGGTGCTGGACCGGCACGGGCTGGTCAGTCATGCGCCGTCGGCGTTTCCGTGGGTGGCCGCCATGCTGGTCACGGTCGGCGTCCTCGGTGGATGGATCAGCTACGTCGTCCTGGAGAAACCGGGCCGCCGGCTGTCCATCCTGGTGGAGAAGCTCCGCCGCACCCCGGTGTCCGCCTCGGTGTCCCCCGCCTTGGTGTCCCCCGCCTTGGTGTCCCCCGCCCCGGTGTCCACCCCGGTGCGACCGGCACGGCCAGTTCCCTGACGTGGCGTGGCGCAGGCTTCCCGGTCTGCGCCGGCTGCGCTACGTGCGCCGGCCGCGCGCGGATCGTCTCCCGTTGGAGGCCCCGTCGTCCCCGCAGGCGCGGGGATCTTTCCAGTGATTTCCTGTCTTCAGGGCTGGGAGAACGCACAGCTCAATAATCAGTAAAACGAATCAGGCAAGCCGTCAACAGCATTTCTACGACGGCCGATGTCACGTCCAAGCCCCCATGAACGGGCTCATTTCGCAAGGTGCTTGAATGGGGCTGTCCATTATATCTGGGATGGGAGTCTTCATGGATGATGAGTTCTTCGGTATGATATGGGGGAAGTCGGCGGAGAAGGCGGGGGGATCGATGCACCTGCTCCTCGGCCATCTTCTGGATACGGCGGCGGTGGGCGAACTTGTCTGGGATCGTTTCCTCGCATCCACCATTCGGGATCGTCTGGATGATTGCAGCGATGGTCGCGGGCGGTCTCTGTTCGCGCTGTTGTGCGGCCTGCATGATGTCGGTAAGGCCACGCCGGCCTTTCAGATGAAGGACGAGGGTTTGGCGCAGCGCGTTCGGGCTGCCGGGCTTGGCTGGCGAGGGGTGACTCCTCAGCAGGGCCGGCAGTGGCATCACGCGCGGGCGGGGGCTGTCATCGTCCGCAAGTATCTCCCGCAGGTCGGTTGGAGTCGGCCGGGGTGTGACTGGGTGTGGCCGCTGGTCGCGGGCCATCACGGCCTGATACCGGACCGTGGCCGTCTTGTGCACAAGCCCGCCGTCCACGGCGCCGGACCGTGGCTCGACGTCCAACGTGCGTTCGTCGACCGGGTGGCCGGCGACCTCAACGTTGACCTGGCTTCCTTTTCGGAGCTGCGAACACCATCCCGCGGAGGTCAGCTTGCCCTATCCGGGATGATCATCATGGCAGACTGGGTCGCGAGCGACAAAGAGCATTTCGGTGGGCTGTCGGATCTGGCGGAGATCTCGATGAAGGGCTCGCGGGAGCGTGCACAGCGAGCCTGGGCACAGTTGGGTCTGCGTGGCGGGTGGCGCTCCGACCGGCCCGCACCCGGCAACCAGTCTGACCTGGTGCACCACAGATTCGGTAAGCCAGCCCGGCCGGCGCAGCGCGCCGCGGTCCAGGCCGTGCGGGAAATGCCCGGCCCCGGGCTACTGATCCTGGAAGCGCCGATGGGTGAGGGGAAGACGGAGGCGGCGCTCGCCGCCGCGGAGGTACTGGCCGGCAAGGTCGGTGCGGATGGGGTGTTCGTCGGAATGCCGACGCAGGCGACGAGCGATCCGATGTTCAGCCGGGTCCGCGGCTGGCTCACCGCGGTGGATCCCGAGGTTCCGATCGGCCTACTGCACGGCCGGGCTCGTTTCAACAAGGAGTGGGCGGCACTTCGGTCGCAGGTCCGGTTCGTCGACGTGCATGACGATCTCGACGAGTATGGGATGGCCGACGATTTCGGTACGGGTACGAGCGGCCCGGGTCGTCGCGACGCACCGCTGGCGGGCGCCGCGGCGGCCGCGGAGTGGTTCTTCGGATCGAAACGGGGGTTGCTCGCTGCGGTGACGGTCGGCACGGTGGATCACCTGCTGCAGGCGGCGACCCGGACGAAGCATGTGATGCTACGGCACGCCGGCCTGGCCGGCCGGGTCGTCATCCTTGACGAGGTACACGCCTACGACGTCTACATGGCGCAGTTCCTGTTCGAGGCGTTGCGCTGGCTCGCCGACACCGGCGTGCCGGTCATCGTTCTGTCCGCGACGCTGCCGCCGGTACTGCGTGCACAGCTCGCCGGCGCCTATCTGCAGGGCGCCCTGCAGCGCCCCGATGTCGACCTCGCCGATCTGCCGCGGCCCACCGGCTACCCGAGCACCACCGCGGTGTATATGGCCGACGGGAAGCCCCGGTTTTCCGTGACGTCCCAGTCACCCTGGCGTGAGTCCGTGCCCGTTGCGGTAGAGATCCTGGCAGAGCCCACCGACTTCGCCCCGGTGAGCATCGCCGCCGCTGTCTCGGCGGAGGTGAGCGAGGGCGGCTGCGCTCTCGTCGTGTGTAACACCGTCCAGCGGGCCCAGGTCGTCTACGCCGAGCTGCGGACGACGTTCGGTGATGACGTGGTGCTGCTGCACTCCCGGTTCACCGCAGCCGAACGCGCGAGCCGTACGGAAGACGTCGTGGACAAGCTCGGCCCCCCCGGACGGGAGAACGCCCAGGACCGGCCCGCGCGGCTCGTCGTCGTGGCCACCCAGGTGGCCGAACAGTCGTTCGACGTCGATGTGGACATCCTCGTCACCGATCTCGCCCCCATCGACCTTCTGCTGCAACGGGTCGGCCGGCTGCATCGGCATGACCGGCCGACCGGGCAGCGACCGGCCCGGCTTCGCGACCCGAAAGTGATCGCCAGCGGTCTGCGGCTGCCCGACGGGGCTGTGCCACTCTGGCCCGCCGGTAGCCGGGCCGTGTACGGGGATCATCTACTGCTGCGCTCCGCCGCTCTCGTCGCCGAAGCCGCCACGGGTGGTGGATGGTCGATTCCCGCCGACGTGCCCGGCCTCGTCGCTCTCGGCTACGGTGATGAGCCTCTCGGTCCGGCGCGCTGGGCTGATGCCGCGGCCGAGGCCAGGCAGGAATGGGAGGCCAAGGAGCGTCGTCGCCGGGTGAACGCCACCGGATTTCTGCTTTCCGGCGAGGACGGTCTGGGCCTGACCACGCTCGAGGGTCTGCACGACAAGGCGACCGCGCCGCTGGAAACCGAGGAACGCCTCACCGCGGTCGTCCGTGACAGCGACGAGTCCGTGGAGGTCGTCCTCGTCCGCCGCGGACCGGCCGGGTATCTCACGCTCGCGGGCCGATCGCTCGGGCACATCGGCGAAGTTGCCGTGTCTGACGACGCGGTCCTCGAAGAGGTCGTCGGAGCCACCATCCGCCTGCCCGCGAACAAGGAGATCACCGCCGCGGCGCATGCCGAACTGACTCCCCTGGCCGGCTGGGACGGCGACTCCTGGCTCCGCCGCACCCGCGCCCTGATTCTCGACGATCGCATGTCGGCGATCCTCGGGGGGCGACACCTGACCTATGACAACAAGCTCGGGCTGAGCCTCGCGCCTCGACCGGCTGCTGATACTCGACCGGCTGCTGGTAAAGGGTGAACTGCCGGACCGGGGCAAGGTGTTGATCTTCTCGGCGCTCAAGATGGGACGGCTGACTCCCATGCTCCGAGACAAGGCGAATCCGTGCAGATATACCGGTTCACCCCATACGTCACTGTATGTGCTACTTTCGGTGCGAGGCGGGAGCATGGGCACCGTTCGGCCAGTTATCTGGTCGCCATGGGTTAGGAGATCCTTGATGTGGCGACGCCAGATGTCCATCTCCTAGCAGGAGCCGCACGATCGGTAGCAGCCGACGTGCCGCGCCGTCGCGGTCGACCAAAACTGTCGGTGGCCCTTGGTACATCTCGGCTGAGCCACCGACGGTCGGCGCAGGCCGGGGCCTACGAACGGGGGAATGAGTGAACGGTTTCAACCTGATCGATGGGCAATGGATCCCAGTGATCAAGCGGGGGCGGCGCCTGGAGGTGGGGATCAGGAAGGCGCTCGTCGACGCTCACACGATCGACGGGCTGGCCCTTGATGATCCGCTCGAAGCCGTGGCGGTGCTGCGTCAGGTCCTGCTGCCCGTCGTCCTGGACGTGTTCGGCGCCCCCCGTACCGACGAGGAGTGGTCACAGCGGTGGGAGGCTGGCTGTTTCGACCGGATTATCAGGAAAGATCGGGCTGAGGATGAGGAGGGCATCGAGTCGTATCTAATCCGACAGGCGGCACGATTTCATCTGTTTCATCCGACGGCTCCGTTTGCGCAGGTCGCCGGGTTGCGGACCGCGAAGGACGAGACGAAGCCGGTGTCGCTGCTGGTTCCGCGGCTGGCCTCGGGGAACAATGTTCCGCTGTTCAGTTCCCGGACCGAGAACGACCCTCCGAGCCTGACGCCCGCTGCGGCGGCACGGGCGTTGCTCGCAGCCCATTGCTGGGACACCGCCGCGATCAAGACCGGAGCGGCGGATGACCCGAAGGTCAAGACGGGGAAGACGATGGGGAACCCGACCGGGCCGCTCGGGCAGTTCGGGATCGTCCTGCCGCTGGGTGAGACGCTCTTCCATACGCTGATGCTCAGCATCCCCGTCCTGCGGCACGGTCTGCGGCAGAAGGACCGGCCGCAATGGAGATCCGAAAGCAGCGCCACCTCCCGCTGGGAGACTCGCGCCCCGGAAGGGCTACTGGATCTGCTGACCTGGCAGTCGCGGCGGATCCGGCTCGTGCCCGAGGCAGACCCGACGGCTGTCGAGGATGTCTCGGTCCGACGGGTGGTGCTCACCGCCGGTGACCGGCTCACCGGATCGGTGCACGCACTCGAACCGCACACGGCGTGGCGGCAGGTTGACAAGCCCAAAGCCGACGAGCCGCCGGTCCGTCCGGTGCGGCATCAGCCGGGCCGGTCGGCCTGGCGCGGGCTGGAGGCTCTGCTGACCACAACGCCCTTGTCGAGTGACAAAGTGTTCGCGCCGACGGCGCTGTCGCAGCTCGCCCGGCTGCGTGACGACGGCTATGTCCCCGATGATCTGCCACTGCAGGTACTGACCGTCGGGGTGAAGTACGGCACGCAGTCGGCGGTGATCGACGAGGTAATGGCCGATGAGATTCCCCTCCCGGTCACCGCGCTGGCACGGGACTCCGCGGTCCGTGAGACCGTGCTGGCGGTGGCGGCCCAGGCCGAGAGCCTGCGGATCGCCGCCAACCGTCTCGGCGACGATCTTCGTGAGGCTGCCGGTGCGACGGACAAGCTGCCGTGGGACAAGGGCCAGCGGCTCGGAGAAATACTGATCCACAGCTTCAATCCGACGGTGCACCGGCTGCTAGCCGGGTTGCAGCAGCATCCGGAGGACGCCAAGCGGGCCGAACTTGCGTGGCGGATCCTCGCTCGGCGGTTGGCGTGGGAGGTCGTCGACCCGGTGTTGTCCGCTGCCGGTCCTGAGACGTTCCTGGGCCGCGATCCCGGTGAGCCGTTCGGCGCCCGCCTCGCCGGCGCCGAGATGTCATTCCGGCGCACGCTCAACGACGTGCTCGGCAAGGACGAGGACAACCGGCTTGCTCTGGCCGCCGCCTGATTCCCACGACCCGTCAGGAAGGTCTGATGACCGAGGTAACCGCGGCGCCGTCCGCATCGTCCACATCATCCGAGACGACATCGCCACGCGAGACGACATCGCCACGGCACTTCTGGGAACGGGACCATAAGGGCGACCGGCCCGACGGGGCGGATTTGGCCGTGTTGCGCCGCGGTGTTGGCCGCGAGCCTGGCAGCGTCCCGGAGATGTGGCGCTACTACTCCACGCTCACCGTCGATGGCCGCAGAACCTGGTCCCTGACCGCGGAGCACGTCGCGCTCACCTTGTTCGCGGTGCACCAGCAGTCCCTGCCCACTGCGGCGTATCAGCCTGGCATCGGGCTCGGCGAGGCTGCTCTACGCCTGCGTAGCAGCGACAAGTTCAGTCCTGAGGCGGTCGACCGGCGGTTCAACGCCGTGGCCACCGCCACCACCCTGGACGAGGCCGCCTACCACCTGCGTGGTCTGGTCCGCCAGTTCCGCCAGGTCCCCGTCGGTCTCGACTACACCCAACTCTGGCGGGACCTCATCGCCTGGCAGACCCCCGAGCGGATCGGCGACGTACGCCGCCGGTGGGGAGCCCAGTACTTCTACCGGCCCCCGAAAGACAAAGCCGCTACCCCGGCCGCCGCGTCCGGCACTTCCTGATCTTCCGTCTAACCTCCGGCGTTGCCTCCGCGCACCGGGGCTTTCCCGTCCTGACCCAGCAGAAAGAGGCATCTACCAATGCGCTGCTACATCGACGTCCACATCCTGCAGACCGTCCCTCCGTCCAACCTCAACCGAGATGACGCCGGTACCCCGAAACAAGCCGTCTATGGCGGGGTGAAGCGGGCCCGGGTGTCGTCCCAGGCCTGGAAGCGGGCGACGCGAACCGCCTTCGCCGACCACATCGATCAGGCCCAGCTCGGAACACGCACCAAGCGGATCTCCGCGCTGCTCGCGGAACGGCTCGCAACCCGCTGCGCGCTCGACGCGGAAACCAGCACCCGGATCGCCACCAGCCTTCTGACCGCTCTGAAGATCAGTGCGGGGAAGAAGGCGGCGGAGACCGCCTATCTGCTGTTCTTTGGCCGTCCCCAGCTCGAACGGCTCATCGACCTCATTGTCGAGGATGTGCCGCGCCTCGCCGATCTCAGCGACGGCGATCTGCTCGCCGCGGTCAAGGATGTGCCTGTCCTGGCTACTCTCGGCAGCGGGCATCCGATCGACGTCGCGCTGTTCGGGCGGATGGTCGCCGACCTGGCGTCGTTGAACGTCGACGCGGCCACCCAGGTCGCGCATGCCCTGTCCACCCATGCCGTCGACGTCGAGTTCGACTACTACACCGCCGTTGACGACCAGAACGCCAAGGACGAGACCGGCGCCGGGATGATCGGCACGGTCGAGTTCCAGTCCGCGACGCTGTACCGGTTCGCCACCGTCGGCCTGCACCAGCTCGCCGAGAACCTCGGCGGTGACATCGAGGCGACCGTCGAGGCGCTACGGGTGTTCCTCACCGCGTTCACCACCTCCATGCCGACCGGCCATCAGAACTCCTTCGCCCACCGCACCGTGCCGAACCTGCTCACCATCGCGATCCGCCCCGACCAGCCGGTCAACCTTGTCTCCGCGTTCGAGAAGCCGGTACTGCCCCGTGGCCGGGGCGTCCTCACCGGATCCCTCGAGCAGTTCGCCATCGAACTCAACAGCGCGTCGACGCTGTGGGGCCTCCAGCCCGACATCCTCGCCTCCACCTACCGCGCCCCCGACGACACCAACACCAACACCGACACCACGGCGATGATCGTCAAGGCGCTCGGCGAGCCGAAGCCGTTCGACGAGGTTCTCGACACAGTGGTGGCTGCCGCCCGCGACCGGCTCATGAGCAGCGTCCGATGAGCCAGGACCCGCCCCGCCACTGCCTGGTGCTGCGCCTCGCCGGCCCCCTGCAGTCCTGGGGTTCCCGCAGCATGTTCAACCGCCGCGACACCCTCACCGAACCGACGAAGAGCGGGATCATCGGGCTGCTCGCCGCCGCCCAGGGCCGCCGGCGCACCGACCCGATCGAGGACCTCCTCAGCCTCACCCTCGGGATCCGCACCGACCAGCCCGGCACCCTGCTGCGCGACTACCACACCGTCAGCGACTACCGCGGCCGGCCGCTACCCTCCGCCGCGGTCAGCGCGAAAGGCCTCCAGAAACCGACGTCCCCGGCGAAGCACACCCACGTCACCGAGCGGTTCTACCTGCAGGACGCCGTGTTCGTCGCCGCCCTCGCCGCACCCGAACCGGTGCTCACCACCCTCGCCGACGCGCTGCGCACCCCCGCCTTTCCCCTCGCGCTCGGCCGCCGCGCCTGCCCGCCGACCCACCCCCTCCTCCTCGTTCCCGACAGCGAGCCGGACACCGCTTTGTGGTCGGGCAGCGCCCTGGAGGTCCTGCGGCAGGTGCCGTGGCAGGCCAGCCCCGACCACCGCGACGCCCTCGCCCGGCGCAGGCCACCCCGCCTCCGCCGCATCGACCTACCCGTCACCGTTGACGACCCAGACGGGGACGACGTCCGGATCGACCTGCCGACCACCTTCGATCCCCACCAGCGAGGGTTCACCAGCCGCCGGGTCCACCAGAGCTGGGTCCACCTCCCACCCCCCTACGAGCTCACCGACGCCGACAACGTCGAGGGCACCACCCCGCACCACGATCCTTTCGCGATTCTCGGATGGTGACCGGACCATGACCTACCTGTCCCGGATCTGGCTGAACCCGCTGCGCACCGGCGCCCAGGCGCTACTGAAGAACCCCCAGCGCATGCACGCCGCCGCCCTCGGCGGGCTCAGCCGCCAACCCGTCACCGAACGGGTCCTGTGGCGACTGGAAACCGGTGAAGGCCTCCGTGGAGCAGACCGACCGCACCGCGCCGAAGTCCTCGTTCTCACCGAATCCACGCCGTCCTGGGAACACCTCATCGAACAGGCCGGCTGGATCCACACCGACGAACCCCAGGTCCTCGTCCGCGACTACCAGCCCCTGCTCGACCGCCTCCACACCGGCCGCGAATTCCGCTTCCGGCTGCGCGCGAACACTGTCAGCGCCACCCGCACCCCCGACAATCCCTCCCCTGCCCAGAAGGAACACCTCGCCGCCCCCCGCCCCCGCGGTGTCCGCGTCGGCCACCGCACCGCCGCCCACCAGACGACCTGGCTCACTGACCGCATCGACCGCTGGGGATTCACCCTGCTCACCACCGCCGACCTCGATGGCCCCCGCAACCAGCCCGACGGCCCCGGCGACACCGACGAGCCGGCCCCCGCGCTACGGCTCACCGCCCGCGAACGCCTCACCTTCCCCAAGAAAGCCAAGAACACCGAGAAGACTGGCCGCCGCGTCGTCCTCAACACCGCCACCTTCGAAGGCGCCCTGCGCGTCACCGATCCCGCCCGCGCCCGCGCCACTCTCCTGCACGGCGTCGGCCCTGCCAAGGCCTACGGCTGCGGGCTGATCACCCTCGCGCCCCTGCACACCGAACAGGCCGGCCGCTGACATGTGGTGGCTGTCCAATCCGCAGGACCTGCACCGCGTCGAGGACCGCGTCTCCACGCTCTACGTCGAGAAATGCCACGTTGACCGCGACGACAACGCCGTCGTCCTGGTCAACAAGGAACGCACCGTCCGTGTCCCCGCCGCGTTCGTCGCCACCGTCCTGCTCGGTCCCGGAACCCGCATCACCAGCGCCGCCGTGCGCCTGCTCGCCGACTCCGGCACCGCCCTGTGCTGGGTCGGCGACCGCGGCGTACGCATGTATGCCGCAGGACTCGGACCCAGCCGCGGCGCCGGCCTGCTCATGCGCCAGGCTTACCTCGTCACCCGCACCAGCGAACGCCTTGACGTCGCCCGCCGCATGTACGCCAAACGCTTCCCCGACGACGACGTCACCACCGCCACCATGCAACAACTCCGCGGCCGGGAAGGCGCCCGCATCAAAAAGATCTACCGCGATCACGCCACCCGCACCGGCGTCACCTGGAACAAACGCGTCTACACCCACGGCGACCCCTTTGCCGACAGCGACGACATCAACCGGCTCCTGTCCGCCGGACACAGCTGCCTCTACGGCATCTGCCACGCCGCCATCGTCGGCATCGGCGCCAGCCCCGCCCTCGGATTCGTCCACACCGGAGCCGCCACCTCCTTCGTCCTCGACATCGCCGACCTGTACAAAGCCGACTACACCATTCCCCTCGCCTTCGACCTCGCCGCCGCCGGCCTCACCGACGAGCGCGACATCCGCACCGCCTTCCGCGACAAAGTCGCTGACGGGCACCTCATGGCCCGCATCATCCACGACATCAAAGACCTCCTCATCGAGGAAGGAACCCGAGATAACGACGAGGACGCACTCCACTTGTGGGACGAGCTCGACGGCCACGTCCCCGGCGGCGTCAACTGGGCCGCCGACCTCGCCGACCAGACCGACGACACCACCATCCTCGGTGTCACCGGACCCGACACCGACCAGCCACCCCCACCCTGGTGACCGTCATCGTCCTCATCGCCACCGCCGACGGCCTCCGCGGCCACCTCACCCGCTGGATGATCGAAATCTCGGCGGGCGTCTTCGTCGGCAACCCCAGCGCCCGCGTCCGCGACCGGCTCTGGACCCTGCTCTCCCAACGCGTCGGTGACGGCCAAGCCATCATGATCGAACCAGCCACGAACGAACAAGGCTGGGCCGCCCGCACCGCCGGCCGCAACCGCACCCAGCCCGTCGACTACGACGGACTGATACTGTTTGCCCGATCTCGCCGATAAACCCGCAGGTCAGCAAGTGTCGTCCCCGCACGCGCGGGGATCTTCCTCAG
>NZ_JDWE01000005.1:138472-158998 GCF_000685765.2 Frankia sp. BMG5.23 | reverse complement strand
TGTCGTCCCCGCACGCGCGGGGATCTTCCCATCCAGGAAGGAGCAGACCGTGACCGTCGAGCGTCGTCCCCGCACGCGCGGGGATCTTCCGGTGAGCAGGGGAGCCGGGTCAGTCGCTCTCGACGAGGACCACCTCGGAGGGGATGTTGCCCCGGGTGGCCACGGAGTATGGGCACAGGGCGTGCGCGGCCTCCAGAATCTCCTGGGCGCTCGCCCGCTCGATGCCGGGGATCTGTGCCTCGATCCGCGTACTCAGCCCCAGGCTGCCGTTGTCGTTCCTGATCAGCCCGACGGTCACGGAGACCGCCGAGTCCTTGATATCGATCTTCTTCCCGCGCGCGATGGCCTTGAGCGCGCCATGGAAGCACGCCGCGTAACCGGTGGCGAACAACTGTTCCGGGTTCGTGCCCGGTCCGTCGTCACCACCGAGGCCCTTCGGGGCGGAGAGCTGGAGGTCGACCCGGTTGTCGCTGGACACCACCCGTCCGTCGCGTCCACCCCAGGCGGTCGAGGTGGCGGAGTAGATCGTGTTCGCCATGGTTGCCTCCGTGCATCAGGTGTTGCCGAAGCTCCGGAGAGCCTGTGACATTTATGCAACCAAACTGGTGCCCTAAAAACTTCGCGGCCCACACCTTCGATTCCCGCCTAGCCTGAGCGGACGGCGGAGGAGAAGACCGGTGAGCTCGACCGACCGCGACGGGGACGGCCCCGGGATACGACGATCGACACTCGCGTGATCTCCGCCGCAGTCGCCGAGTTGGCCGAGCACGGCGTCGGCGGATTCCGCGGGTTCCACCGGTCCCGCACGCTGCCCTCCGATGGCTGCCCTCCCATGGGCAGCGTGCGGGCGATATCTCCAGGCGGTACGGGATCCCCAGGCGGTACGGGGCCGTGCTCAGGTGACGATGCCCCACCCGGGCAAGAGCGATATGAGCTGACGATCAACCAGCTCGGGCAGGGTCCATCGGCTTTGGCCGCCCGTGCCCACGCTGCCCGTCTCCGGACGATGGTTGACGGTTCTGCCGGTCACCTGGCCTGGTGCTGGTGGCCGGATTGCCCCTTCGCCGTTGATGGGCACGGTGGGGACGGTCAGTGGAAGGTCGAGGGACGGTCGGTCGACGGTGCTCCACACAGCCCGGGGTGGGAGAACGACGGCGGTTTCGTCGGTCACCGTCGTGGGTGCTGGTGAGCGGATTCATCGCTTATCGCCTCGGGGCAGTGCGACCCGAGGGGGCTCTGCACCGCGCCCGCGGACTTATCCACAGGGTGGGTGTGTCGCCATGGGCAGCGGGCGGCGACGTTTTCCACATCAGCTACCCGATCAGCTACCGGATCAGCCACCTGACGGTCCCCATAGATGGGCAGGGTGTGCTCGGGCGCACGGTTGTCCACAGGCCCTGTCGTGAGCCGGGCCCTGCCGTGAGCCGGGGACGGGCCCGTTTAGCCGGGGACGGGTTATCCGAACCGAGCTGCGCGCATCTCGCAGATGTCGGTGACCGGCGGCGGGTGCGGGGCGAAGCGCTGCGCGACCCAGGCGGTGAGCTCGGCCATCGATGCGCCGAGGACGGTGCCGTGGTCCGCGTCGGGGTAACGCCGGTAGTCCACGGTCGTGCCCTTCCGGCACAGCCCGGTGACCACGCTGTCGGTCACCGGGCGTCGGATCACCAGGTCGAGGTCGCCCTGGAGAACGAGGGTCGGAGCCATCTTCCGCAGGGCCACCTCTCGCTGCCGGGCGAATCCGGCTGCGAATGGCTGATGATCCAGTGGATTGACGGTAAAGGCGGTGCTGACGGACGTACCGATGCTTGCCCTGATGAGGTCGGTGGCGCAGCGGTCGCGGGCGATCGACAGCAGTCGCCGGCCGGTCGGGGTGAGTACCCGGTCCAGGTTGATCGTCCGGTCCTCGACGGACAGCCCGATCATCGCCAGCAGGACATAGGCGACCCCGTCGGCATTGTGCTGCAAGGTGGCGAGGGACGCCGGCAGGTCGGCCAGGGGGGCGGTTGCGACGACTCCCCGGATCCGTAGCTCGGGTGCGTAGGCGGCGGCAATCGCTCCGGCGGCCAACACCGCCTGGCCGCCCTGCGAATAGCCCCAGAGGACGACGTCGCGACCGGCACCGGTCGCCTTGAGGGCGGCGGCGGCGCGCGCCGCGTCAAGCACGGCCCTGCCCTCCGGCTCGGCAACATAGATCGCGTGTTCGCCGGGACTCCCCAGCCCCGGATAATCTGTGAGGGCCACGACATAACCGGCCCGGACGAGCGGAAAAGTCGAGGCGGCGGCGATCAGCGCGGGTCGTGCCGCCGACGGTGCACAGGCATCCTTGAGGCCCGTGGTGCCATGCCCGAACGCGACGATTCTTCGGCCGCCCGGCGGAACCGGAACGTTCTCCTCCGGGGCCAGGATTATCCCGGACACCGGAATGTCGACGCCCGACGTCGCGTGGGATCGGTACATCACCCGCCACGCCCGGATGCCGGTCGGGGCCGGCGCGACCACCTGACTGGACAGAATTTCCCCGCGGGTTCCCGGTGGTAACGATGCACCTCGCTCATCGGGTCCGCCGGCACTGATTGCGGGGGATGATCCGTCGTTGCCATCCCGCTTTCCGCAGGCCGCAAGGGGCAGCAGTCCGAGCAGGAGCCCGAGCAGAAGCAGGACCATGAGCAGCGGGGTACGGACCGGGTGGGAAGGGCATCGGTGCGCCCCGACAGGGGTGGCCCCCGCAGCCGGTCGCGTCGGTCTCCCTGACCGCGCTGACCGCGCTGACCGCATCGGCCGGGAGCGCGGGGTCCGTGGCGTTAACGCATCCGGCCAGGCCGGCGGATCACTCGGATCACTCGGATCACTCGGGACAACAGGCCGCTGATCCTGGCTTGGCCGCCGATAACGCACGAATTAAGCCTAATGAGGCACATCCGGCCATCGACGTCGGCGGTCCACCTGGGCCGGCCAGATCTTGACTGGCGGCGGATCGCTGCACTGGACAATTTGGGAACTCATGATCGGAAACTCATGATCGGGCACCTATGGTGGGGAACCTATGAGGGACGTACCGGGCGCACCCGGGCATGCCGCAACCTGCCGGGACGCGCCCGGGACGCCGGGGAGCCACTCTTGCGGGTGCCCGGTGGGAGACGGGAGAGCGCTCGATACCCTTACGGTGTCCTCGGGCGGGTGCGGTGGCGGTCCCTCGACGGTTGCCGCGGTCTCACGGACGTGTCCAACCCGTCGTCAAAGCCTGTCGGAGGCCCGCGATAGTGAATGCATTCGCGTCGAACACCCTCGCTCTCGGCCCTGGCGTCCTCAGCGCGGACAGCTTGGCCAAAGCGGGCCTGGCTGTCGTTCTGCTGATCGTCTTCGCGGAGTCCGGCCTACTGGTCGGGTTCTTCCTCCCGGGTGACTCCGTGCTGTTCACCGTGGGTATGCTGATCGCCCGCGACGAGCTTTCCACCCCGCTGCCGGTGGCGGCTGTCCTGATCGGGCTCGCCGCGGTGACTGGCGACCAGGTCGGCTACCTAATTGGTCGAAGAGTCGGTCCGGCGTTGTTCCGACGCCCCGACTCGCGGCTGTTCAAACAGGAGTACGTCGAGCAGGCACACGAGTTCTTCAAGAAGTACGGGCCGCGGTCCATCATCCTGGCGCGGTTTGTTCCCGTGGTCCGCACCTTCACTCCGGTTATCGCCGGCGTGAGCCGGATGAACTACCGCCTCTTCATCACCTACAACATCGTGGGCGGGGTGGTCTGGGGTTGCGGCATCACGGTTCTGGGTTTCTACCTCGGCAAGATAGACTTTGTACGGAACAACATTGAGCCGATGTTGATTCTGATTGTCGTCGTCTCGGTGCTTCCCATTGCTTTCGAATTTCTCCGGGCCCGCCGTAGGAAGCGGGCCGGGAACGGTGCCGTGCGGGAGGGCTCCGCTGGATTCGGCGGGAGTGCCCCGGTCGCCGACGAGGCTGAGACCTTCGCGGTACGGCCACGCCGCGGCGGCGGGCGTCACTCGGTCGCCCATCAACGTCAGACGCCGGGACTGACCGAGGCTGATCGAGAAGACCGAGGCTGATCGAGAAGACCGAGGCCGATCGAGAAGACCGAGGCCGATCGGGATACCCCGATGGTCATCGCGGCCGCGCGAACGGTTACCTGCGATGCGGGCCAAGTCGCGAGGACAGGTCCCGGCGGGCTCCGCACCGATACGGGGGGAGTCGGCGAGACGCCCGCCGGGACCCGTCAACCGTATCGGGTCAACGGGTCATTGTCGCCTCTCCTCGTCACCCAAAGGTGGGAACAGTCGCTGGTCGCACACCGAAAGCATCGTTTGTATGACGATCGTCTCACTATTGATGGGTGGTGCCGTGGCCTTGGGGACCATCGAGCGATCGCGGCAATCGAGCTGGTCACGGTCGGTGCAGTCTGCTGGTCACCGTCACCGCAGCCGGGTGACCGCAGCCGGTCGCGTCCGGACTCACAAGGCGTCCGGACTCACAAGGCGTCCGGCCCGCGTTCCCCCGTGCGGACGCGGGCGATGGCGTCGACGGGAAGGACCCAGATCTTGCCGGCTCCGCTGGCCGCCGATCCGCCCGATCTCCGGATCACCTCGATGACGTCCTCGACGTCGCAGTCCGCGACGACGCACTCGACCCGCACGGCGCTCACCGACTCATCGTGGAAGGTCTGCCCGCGATACGTCTGGGTACGCCACAGTTCGATGCCGAATCCGGTCACCTGGCTGACCGTCATACCCTGAATACCGAAGGTCTCAAGGGCGGTGCGTACGTCATCGATGCGATGTGGACGCAGGATGGCGGTGACCAGTCTCACCGGGACCTCACCAGGTTGTCTGGAACCGCATGCCGACGGCCCGGCGCACCTTCGGGATGAGGTTTCATCGCGGAGAAGCGTAGAGCCGGCAAGCGACGGTTCCGTCTCGGGAATGTCATCGAATGGCGTAACGGAAGGAATGGTAGATGTCCCTGCTCGACCGCGGTACACCCCCCGACCCGTTCGACGTGCTGCCCGCCAAACCGCTGTTCACCGTGACCAGTACGGACCTCGTCGACGGTGGAGTCGTTCCGTCCGATCAGGTGCACACCAGCGCCGGGGGCGCCGACATCTCCCCACAGCTGGCCTGGTCCGGTCAGCCCGCCGAGACCAGGAGCTTCGTCGTCACCTGCTACGACCCGGACGCGCCCACCGGCAGCGGATTCTGGCACTGGGTCCTGGTGGACATCCCCGCGGCGGCGACCGAACTTCCCCGCGGCGCGGGCAGCGGCGACTTCACCGGCCTGCCCGCCGGCGCGTATCACGTGCGCAGCGACTGGGGCTCCAAGGCGTATGGCGGGGCCGCGCCGCCGCAGGGCGACGTACCGCACCGGTACATCTTCACCGTCCACGCGGTCGACGTGCCGAAACTAGAGATCAACGACGAGGTCTCACCGGCCGTCGTCGGCTTCAACCTCACCTTCCACACTCTCGCCCGGGCCGTGCTGCGGGTGACCTTCCAACGCTGACGGGGCCGCCCTGCCGGCGCGGCGAGATCCCCGGGGATCGTCAGCCGGTGGAGCTGGGACTGGGCTCCACAGGCGGGTAACCGAACCCGCCCGTGAGGTCGGCGGCCCGTGGGACGGCCGGGCCGCCGGCGAGCTCCCGGCCGGCGAGCTCCCGGTCGCCGAGGAGTTCGTCGGCCATCCGGCGCAGCCGGCCGGGACCGAGATCCGGCGGGTCCAGCTCGGCCGGATCCAGATCGTCGGGGGTCAGGTTAGTGTCGTCGACCTCGCCGTGCATCTTCGAGCCGTTGAGCACCACGGGGATCTCCAGGTCGCCGACGACGTGCTCGACGTAGAAGGCGCGGGCGCCGATCAGCCACAGGGCGTAGCCCGGGTCGAGCCTGGGGAGCAGGTCGGCGGCGACGTCGGTGAGCCCGAGCGCGGCCTGCGTGTCGGCGATCTGATCGGACGCCTGCTTGTAGAGGATCCGGATCGCGGTTTCGGCGAGCAGGCCTTTGGCGATCTCCACCGAGTCCGGCGAGGCGGACAGCAGGTCGGAGATGCGGTGGGCGACGATCGCGTTCGCGCATCCCCACTGTCGGGCGAGCTTCTGCTGGGCGGACAGCCGGCGGACGAGGCCGGCGAACCGCATCAGCCGCCAGCACTCGTCGTAGACGACGTAGCGCTGCACGCCGTCCTGGCGCATGAGTGCCGCTTCCATCCACGCCTGCGCGCAGGTCATGATCAGGGCGATCATCTCATCGCTGCCCTGGACCCGCTCCAGGTTCAGCACGGCGATCGGACGGTCGAAGTCCAGGGGAGAGGTGGTCGGCCCGTCGAACAGACCGCCCAGCGCGCCGTGTGTGAGCCGGCGCAGGGTCAGCGTGGCATCCCGGGAGGCGTCGCGCAGCTCGGTCGCGGTCATCGGGAGGTTGACACAGTCCTCCTCGGTTGGATCCGTCATCGCCTCCAGCACGTGCGGCAGGATCGGGGTTGCCCACCGGTCCGGGGACGCCCCGGTGATCTGCCGGGTCACGACGTCGAGAGCCAGGTCGACCGCGGTGTGCTCGGCCGGGGTGAGCGGCACCCCCTTCGCCGTCTCGATCAGGGACGACAGCAGCGCCGAACGAGCCCGCTTCACCTCACGGGCCCAGTCCTCGTCGGCGATGCCCATCGGACGGGGTGGGGCGTCGAGCGGGTTCAGCCGGGTGGCCATGCCGGGCCCGATGTAGGTGGGCTCACAGCCGAGGCGCCGAGCCAGCCGCGTGTACTCGCCCTTCGGGTCACAGGGTACGGCGGCCTGGTAGCCGAACGCCGCCCCTCGCGAGATCAGCGTCTTCAGCAGCGCCGACTTGCGGGAGCCGACCGCGCCGAACACGGCGAAGTTCGGATTCTCGATGACCTGCTGGCGGTACAGCTCGAAGACGTCGAAGTCGAACGAGTTCCCGGACCAGACGTGCCGACCGATGTACATGCCGGGCGCGGCCAGGCCGGAGTCGACGACGAACGGGTAGATGCCGGCGATCTGCGCCGTCGTCTCCATGTGCGCGGGAAGCCGCAGCTTGTGGAACGTTCGCCCGCCGAACGGCCCGAACAGCCGTGGCGGCTGTGCGCCCCGGCGCAGGGCTATCTGGGCCCGGCGCATCGCAGCCTTCTCGGTGGCCGCCGCGGCCCGTTCCGCGCGCCGGCTGCGCCGGGGGGGCTCCGCGGATAGGCGTCCCTCGCGCCGCCGCCGCGGACCGCCGCCGAGGTCCACATAGCCCTCGGCATCGCGTCCCGGGTCGTGGGAGGTGGCCTCGTAGTCCGCCGCCTCGTAGCCGTCGGGGTCGTAACCGGTCTCGTCGTAGCTGGGCGGGTCGTCGAAGTCGCTGTCGTCGAAGTCGCTGTCGTCGAAGTCGCTGTCGTCGAAGTCGCCATCGCCGAAGTCGCTGTCGCCGAAGTCGCCGTCGGGGCCCTCGTCGTCGGGGCCGCCGGGGCTGCTGTCGGCGCGCTCGGGGTGACCGGCCACGGCTTCACCGGCTGGATAGCCGGCCGGCACGTAACCGCCCACCGCATGGCCGTTGCCCGCATAGCCGTTACTCAGCTGGCCATTGCCTGGCTGGCCATGGCTCGTGTTGCTGTTACCCGGATAGTTGTTACCCGGATAGCCGCCGGTCGGGTAGCCGGTCGGGACCGGGTACCCGCGCGCCGAGGCGTCGTCGTGTGCTGAGCTCACGAAACCCCCACCGCCAACGGTAGCGCTCCGACGCTGAAGCCCTGATCCTGCTCGCCGACGAGACGCACCATCTCCAACCGGCTGCGTGAGGCCAGCGTTTCGGCCTCACCGCAGGCGTCGGCGAGCCCGTCGAGGTCGTCGGCGGAGACCGTGACGAAGCCGTGGAAGCGGAAGGCGCCGAATCCGGCGATCAGCTCCTGCTCGCGGCGTTCGACCTCGTCGGCCTCGGCCACGTCGCGCTGGGTGGTGACCTTCCCGACCTTGTCCCGCATCTGCTGTTCACCGAGGTGCGCCATCCGCCGTCGGTTCACCGCCTTCTCCGCCTTCCGGCCGGGCAGCGGCTCGACCATCAGTGAAACCGTCCGCCGACAGGTCGTCTCCATCAGCAGCGGAGCGAGGAACGCGGCGGGGGAGGGCACACGCGGCCAGCCATTGATCCAGTACGTCGTGTGGAAGCCAGAGTCGGTGCGGTAGTGGTCCCAGGCGGTGACGGCCCGGACCGGGCCGGCGACCGCCGGGTCGATGCCGGACGCCAACCCCTTCAGGCCCCCGGCGAGGTCCGTACTCGCACCACCCCGCGCGTCAATCATCTCGATCGAGTACGGATCGTAGGTGGTGCGGATGACCGCGGCGAGCGCCCGTGGCGGCAGCCATCCGACCGTGTTGATGGACGCACGGGCGAGAGCCGCCTCCATCGTGCGCAGTTCGCCGAGCAGGACGGCGCAGGCCGCCTGGTCACCGCCCCCGGCCCGCTGGATCGCGCGCCGGGCGTCCCTGGTCCGAAGCTGGAACGAGAGGTAGGTCTCGTGTCGCTGCGCCACCGGACCCGCCGCGTCGATGACCTGTTGGTAAGCGTCGGCGGCCCAGGAGTCGTCGTGATGCCCGCGGACCCGCCAGTGCCGCTGAAGCTGGTCGCCGGAGTCGGGCAACGTGCGTTCCAACCACTGGATGCGCGACAGTTTGCCGCCCCCGGCGGTCAGTCCGGCCAGCAGTTCCCCCCAGGCGTCCACCCTGGCCTGCTGGTCACCGGACTCCAGCAGGGCGAACTGGCTACCCTGCACCTGCAGGACGGCGGTGTAGGTCTGCTGCTTGGCATCCTTTACCACCGCCACGTACCGGCCGCCGCCGACCGGTACGGACAACATCACCAGCGACGACAGCGGCCCCGGGAGGACTGTTCGGCTGAGCTGGTCCTCCCCGGCGCCCAGCCGGAAGAACGCGCCACGGAACACCGTTTCGCCCGTCACCTTCTGCATCGTGAAGCCGAAGAGGATCGGCACCCACTGGTCGAGATTACGATCCTCCACCCGGACGAACGCAACAAACAGGAGCGTTACTCCCACCAGTACCCAGAGTGGGATGAACAGGAGCGGAGAGCGAAGTGCCCCGAGCACACACAGCATCACGCCGATCATCAGGCCGAGCTGCGGCCAGCGCATGCCCAGCATGACTCCGCCGCGTTCCAGCGGTCCGAAGCGGTAACTGCGTTCCGCGATCATCGACTACCTCGCTACCTCGCTACCTCGCCACTCAACTACTCACGTGCCGCCGGTGCGGGACGGCGGCACCGCCGCCGTCATCTTCGGAGGCCGGGACGCCGGCGGGGGCACGGGTACCCGCCTCGTGGCCTGACCGGTCCCGCGTGCCCCGCCCGTGACGGAACCCGGGCGCATCGTCCTCGTGGCGCCGACCGGCCTGGAATTGCTGCCGACCGTGACCGTCGCCCTGGTGGGGGTGGCGGCTCTTGCCGGTTGCCGGGTACTGCCACCGCCGGCCCGGGGCCGGCCGGCCGTCGAGCCGCGCACCGCGGCCGTGGCGGCACCCGTCCGGGATGACGTGCCCGCCGGAGCGCCGAGGCCGCTGCCACGACCGGTCCGTAGCCCGGCTGGCCGGGGCAGCGCGGGCTCGCTGCCGACGCCACCGACGCCACCGGCGTCGCCGAGCATGCCGCGGTTGCGGGTCTGCAGCCGTGCGCCGATTCCGCGGAAAGTCTCCCGCGACGTCGATCCCAGCAACGCACCCGCCCCTTGGCCGAACGACGCCGCACTGCGCCGACCTGCCGAACCGACGGCGCGCATCAGGTGGATGTCGGCGAATCCCATCAGATGCAGCAGGACGAAGGGAGCGAACACCGCCGCAATCATCACCACGGCCCCGCCGAGGATCGTCAGTGTCTGATCGACTGTGGAGCCGCTCGAGTCGCTTGCCACACCGGCACCGAGTGTGAAAATCGCGTAAATAACCGGCTTCGCGAAAATCAGCGCCAAGAGGATCTCGGTCGCCCGCTTGATCCAGGCGCTCGTGGACATCGTCGGCTGCCCGGCCAGATACACCGGGATGAACACCGCCATCACGATGATCGCGACCTTGCGGATGTACAGCACCACGAAGAGCGCAAACGAGAACAACGCCACCAGCAGCGACAGCACGATGTCGAGTGCGAAGTTCCCCTGCTCCGGTAGGGCCCGCAGTTGGGTTACCAGGGCCGAGCCGAGTGGCTTCCCGTCACCGAAGGCGTCGGCGATCCCATCCGAGGCGGTGAGCACCATCTGTAGCAGGGTGAGTGCGACGAACGAGCCGAGGATCGCGGTGCCGGTGGAGGCGAGCGCGCGTGCGAAGATGTGAGGATCACCGCGCACGGCGCCCATGATGCAGGCGCAGATGAACAGGCCGGTGACGATCAGGACCGCCACCCCAAACGCGATGTTGTAGTTCTGGACGACGTAGTCGGCATTCAGGTTGATGGTCGTCTTCTGCGCCGCGAAGCTGAATACGGAGCTGGACAGGTCCGCCGCCATGCCGCAGAAGGCCTTGCCTGTCGAGTTGAAGTACGCATCCGCACTCCCCGCTATCGCATCCTTGATAGCACCGAGTGGGTGAAATGGGAGGGCTTGCAGTTGATTATCCACGGTCACGGTCACTGTCCGGCTCCGACCAATAGAAAATCACGGAAACTCTCGGCTGCTCGTTCGGTGATGGCTGGCGTCCAAGGTCCATCGCTTGCATCTTTAAGCTTCCAGTCCCCTGAACTCCATACAACCTGACAGTTATCCGTTCCCCAGCCTTCATGTGGGGCAAGCCTTGGATCGGGATTTCCGTAAAGCCCGATTCCAACTAGTCCCCAGAGTGTTATGTTAGCTTCATCGTTGCGATATGAGCGAACCGTGTAGCCCGTGACCCGTCCAATCCAGTTTACCGCCGGAGATTGAAGAGAGTTCAATTTAAAATATTTTGCGTTTTCCTTGTCGATTGAAATAACGGTGTTAGCAAGTCTGTCGGCTTCTTCTGGAAGTGCCATCGATTTGAAGACATCTTTGACGCGGGAAGGTGTGCGATTCGCGGGATTTCCATAAGCTCTGTCGTAGTTGGCGCAGGCGCTGACGGCGCCGGCTTCGGTGTGGGGGTAGCCGACCGGGATACCGAACTCGTTGATCCGGGTGGGGACACCGGGGACTGAGGTGGGGGCGGCGGTGTTGGCCGGTTGGCTGGACGGTTTCGGCGAGGGGACCAGCGTCGGCGTCACTCCGGGCGGGGTAGCGCTCGGAGAGGTCTGCGGCGCGACGGACGCGGTATCCGGGCCATTCGAACCATTGTCTGGGACCACGTAACGGCCGATGACCAATCCGCCGATCACACTCACCGTGCCAGTGGTCACGATGATGATGATCAGGCGTCTGGCCGCCCACTCCACAAGGCTTACCAACGCCCACTCCCCTCACAAGACGGCACGGTCATCATCGCAATGTCCGCCCGCTGGTATCCGGGGAACAGGTCAGAAGAGCGTTGACGATGGGTCATGGACCACGCCGGGGTCAACGGCAACGGTGAGCTCTACGGCGGGTTGACGCTGGCCAGCCGGGTTAGGGTCGGGTGCGGTGGCCGTTGCACCGGTGGCAAGGAAGAAGTTGACGAAGGCTGCCGCGGCACCGACGAGGAATGCGAGACCGAAGCCTGCGATCACACCGCTCTTGCCGACCATCGACGCGCGTTCGAGGCCCATCCGTTCGCCGAGTGCCCATGCGATACCGCCCAGTAGCACAGCGGCGACCGCAGCGATCACCGCATAGGCCGCCAGGCCGTTGACCAGGTCTTTCAGAGCATTGATGCCAGGCGCCTTGGAGTCATCCGGTTTGACCTGTACCTCAGCGAGGACAACGGTCGCCTTGACGGCGGCGGCGTCCAGGATCATCTCGGTTCCTTTCCCACAGGCGGGGGGCCGCCCGGCCGATCCGGTCCGGCGATCCTTGTGGGTGCCGTTGGTGACCGTAGGTCGCCAAATGATACGCCCTGCGCCGCAGGGTGATCCTCGGTAGTCGCTCGTGGGCCGCCGGAAGCGCCAGAATCTGCACGGGTGGTGACCGCTTCCACGGCGCCGCCGGCCGCAGCCCCCGGCTGATCGACAGCGCCCGCAGCAGCCGTGACCTCGGCTTTCGCGAGAGTGAACAGGGCTTCCACGGCGGCCGCGGCCAGCTGGAGGTAGGCGCGGCGAGTACGTCGGCGTAGTCGAGGAATCCGCACCGGGGTATGCCTGCTGGGGTCGAGCCGGGCGTCGTACGGGATTCGGATCAGCGTGTCGACCTGGCGCCCGAGCCGGGCCGCCGCCGCGCGGGTCCGGGGCGAGGGACGGCCCCGGCGCGGCGCAATCATGGCTGCCACGATCATCGGCCCGCCGTGTCTGGCTGAGCCACCACCCGCCGCGTCCCGCAACGTACGCAGTCCGGTGAGTGTCGCCTCCAGATCGGCGGCGGTCGCGAGTGTGACGAGGATGATGAGGTCCGCGGCCTGGAGCGCCGCAGGCGTCAGCGGTGCCTTGGCCGGCGCGTCGACCAGCACCAGCGGATAGGAATGCGCGAGCAGGCCGAGCACGGACCGCAGTCCGGTCGGGGCGACGGTGTCGTCCGCGGGGACGACGGCGGCCGCCTCGTCGCCGGAACCGCCGCCGCCGTGCCGGTCGGATCCTCCGCCAACACCGCGTCGCACGGGAAGCACGTCGAGGTCCCTGGTGCTGCCTGCGGGACGACCGCTGATCATCAGAGGTAGATCGGTCACCGTACTGTCGGAGGCTTGCCGGCGGGCGACGTCGGCGACCGTCGTCGTTCCGGCCGCGCCGACCCGGATCGCGAGCGGATCACCGCGTGGTTCGTCCTCGTCCTCGGTGCCGGCGCCCACAGGCGACGATGGCGCCCCCCCGGGAGACTCCCCCGGCCAGAGATCGACCGCGAGGACCGGCTGCGCCCGCACCCCGGCGAGGGTCAGCCCGACGACCCCGGCAAGGGTGGTGGTCCCGGAGTAGGGGAACAGCGAGGTCACCGCGATCCGCCACGAACCGGGCAACGGGATACGGGCCCGGTCGCGCAGAGAGAGCCGTACCGGGATCTCTTCCCATGGCTCGAGATCGCGCACGCCGGCCCACGGCTCCTGCCACGGCCACAGCCGACCGTCCGACGACGGCCGGCGACGCGAGACGGTCTGGCCGCCTGCCGCCGCGGCCTCGGGGGTGGATCGAGACGCCGGGTCCGGCTGCGGTTGCGCGGGGGGGAGCACTGGAGCCGTCGGCTGCTTCGTGTCCGCGGCTGGCGCGGCCGGCGCGGCTGGCGCGGCCGGCGTGTAGCGGGCGACCGGCGGTGTGACCGGCACCGCGCAGACGTGGCCCGGGACGGACGATTCGGAGGGGACCGGATCGTCCGTGGGAGGGGCCTGCGCATCCCCGGGGCCGGTTACCTCGATCGGGCCGGCCGCGGCTGGCCGGCTGGCCGCGGCGGATGGAACGGTTGCCGTCGGCGGATCGGTCGGGCCGCTGATCGGCGCCGCATCCGTCGGCGCGGCCGGTGTCGGCCGCGGAGGCTGCGGATGGCGGGGCGCGGAGGCGCGCGGCGGCCGGACGCGTGGCCCGTTCGGGGCAGGCAATGGCCCGTTCGGGGCAGGCAATGGCCCGTTCGGGTGTGGTGGTACCGCAGTTGGGTCGCCACCGGCACCAGGACTCGCGGCCGGGCTGACGCCTCGGCCTGACGCGCTGCCACCCGGCGCGCTGCCACCCGAGGCGGTGTCCGCCTTCCGCGAGGATTCCACCGCGCCCGGGGGGATCGGGGTCGAACCGCGGGGATCTGCCGGCCGGGTTGGACGGCGGGAGGGATCAGCCTGGTTACGGGGCGGAATCGCCGACGGGCGGCCGGCGCGCCGGGCAGCGGCGCCGCGGGTGCGCCGGGAGCTGGTGTCCGCGCCCGTGGTCGCCCGGCCCGGCCCGGCGCCGGGTGCCTCGGTCCTGGCGCCCGGCACCGATGGCGGTGTGTCGTCGGACGTGTTTGTACGGTCCGCACCCGAACGGGCCGCCGATGTCGCATCATCGAGGTGGAATGCCTCGCTCTGCCACGCTTCGTCGAGTGGCTGCGGCGAGCCCGTCCCGCCCCGCCGTCGATGCCGTCGGCGCCCGGATCGTGAATGGGGAGGTGACTCTACGTCTTCGGTGCCTGCTGCTTCGTCCCGTATGTACTGATCGTCTCGTATGTACTGATCGTTCCGGATGGGCGGACCGTCGGGAGGGGAGACCGACGAGGGGATGCGGGCACCAATGAGCGAAACGGGCCGCGCGTCGCCTTCCTCACCGTACGGTGCCTGTGGCACATCGCTCACGCGCCGTCGACCTCCCGGCCTTCTAAGGTTAGCTAGTGCCAGTTAAGGTTACTTACTGTTATCTGCGCTCGGCTGCGGTCGGATCGATGTAACACGAGTCATTCGAGTATGACAAGCTCTGGTCGAAGCTACCCATCATGGGTGGGTCGGTGTACCTTCCGGAACCGGAGATGTGCCGTCCGGATTGAGGGGACGAACCGGCGGACGGTTTGGCGGACGGTTGGCTGTGATCCGCGACGTGGCGGGCTGGGGGCGGCCTGGACGACACGGCACCGTGCGTGCGGCAGATGGGAAAGGAGCGTCGGTGGCGCAGGACGGCTTCTCGATGGCGACGCCTCGGCCATCCCAGCGCTCCGGCGCACCGCAGGGGGTGACGCCCGCGAAATCCCCGGTCGGCTCGGCCCCGGCCCGGTCTGCTCCGGCGGCATCCGGCCGGGTCCGCACGGCCTCGGCCCGCTCGACCGGCATGTCACCGACCGTCGCATCCCGCGGCACACCGGCGCCCGCCGCCGCGGCGCCTCCGCTCGCGCCCCCTCCGCTCGCGCCGACGTCGGCCGGTGGCGTGCCGTCCCGACCCTCCGACGACGACGAAGTGCTCACCGTTGACGAACTGGTCGCCTGGTTGCGGTTGTCGGAGAGCACCGTCCTCAAGCTGCTTTCGGAACGGGCCATCCCGGCTCGCAAGGTCGGTCACCAGTGGCGGGTGCGTCGGGGGCGGGTGCGGGACTGGCTGGACGGTCGGGAATGAGCGCTCTCACCCCGGTGCCGCCTCGCTCCGGCCGGCCGCGGTGAAGCCCCGCCCCTGGCTGGCCGTCGGGCTGCTGCTCACCGTGGTCACCGTGGCCGGATGCGGCGTGTCGGGTAGTACTGCCGATCCGTCTCCCGCCCCGTCCGCCACCACGGGGCCACCGCCCGGGGCGAGTCAGGCGCCGGGTCCGCCGCTGGCCACCGCGTCCGCGCCACCAACCGGCGAGGTGGACCGGAAGGACCCGTCGGCGGTAGCCGCCGACTGCTTCACACGCTGGCAGTCCTTCGACGCCCGGACGGACCCCGGCCCGGCAGCCGGTGTCGAGCGGGCCCGCGACTGCCTCACCGAGGACTTCGCGGCCAGCCTGGGCGCCGGGGGCGCGGGCGCCGGGGGGTCCGGAACCGCTGCCGGTGGGGACGGTCAGGCGTGGCAGGAGGTGCGCGCCGCGGGCACCCACTCGCGGGTGACCGTGCTGGCGACCACGCCCCTGGGCGGGATCGACACGACGGCCACCGGTCGGGTGGTGCTTCAGCTGAACGTGCGCCGCGAGACGGCGGCGGGCGGCGCCGCCCCGGTGGTGACGCTGTCCACCCCCGCGCTCACCCTCCTGCGCCAGACCGACGGGACGTGGCGGGTCGCCGGTGCGGATCTGTCGAGCGTCGCCGGTGACGCACCGGGCCGGTGAGGCGTGATGGCCCGCGGCTTCACCCGTAAGCGTTCCCGCTGGCTGGTCTGGACGGGGGCGGGCATGGCCCTCGCCGTCGGCGGCATCGTCATGCTGGTCGCCGTCCTCATTCTGATCATCACCGGTCCCTTCATCCAGGATCAGGGCGGGGGTAACCGGACCATCAGGAACTCCGACGGCATCCCGGCCGAGTACCTGCAGACAATCATTGATGCGGCGAACGCGGCCGGGTGCGCCGAGGTGACTCCCGCCCTGCTGGCCGCCCAGTTACATCAGGAGTCGGGTTTCAACCCGCGGGCCAGGTCACCCGTGGGCGCGATGGGGATCGCCCAGTTCATGCCCGGGACGTGGGCGTCCCACGGGCAGGGCGACGTGTGGAACCCGGCCGACGCGATCCCCGCGGCGGCCCGGTACGACTGCGCGGTGGCGGCCTCGGTCGCCTCCGTGTCCGGCGCGGCCCAGGAGAAGATGCTGGCCGCGTACAACGCGGGAGCGGGCGCGGTGCTCGCCTTCGCCGGCATTCCGCCGTACACCGAGACGCGTAACTACGTCCGCACGATCCTCGCGCAGGCGCAGGTGTACGGTGACGCCTTGGAGCTCGGCGTCGACATCCCCGCTGGTTCGGTCGCCCCGATGGTCGCCTTCATGCGGTCGCAGATCGGCAAGCCCTACGTCTGGGGTGCGACCGGTCCCGACGCCTGGGACTGCTCGTCGCTGGTCCGGGAGGCGTATCGCCGCATCGGCATCGAGCTCCCCCGCGTGACGACCGACCAGCTGCGGTTCGGCCCGCAGGTCGCGGGCGTCGATCCGCAGCCGGGGGACCTACTGTTCACCCCGGGCACCGACGGCACCGCCGAGGCGCCGGGTCATGTCGGGATGTACATCGGCGACGGCCGGGTCATCGCGGCCAAGGGAGCGCGGTGGGGGGTCGTCGAATCCGACATCTCGGACTGGAGTGGGACCGTGGCCGTGACCAGGCCGCTGGCCAGGCAGCGTTCCTGATCCGGATTTCCTGCTCCGGACACTCCGGGTGTGCCGTTGCTCCGCTCAGGTAGCCGCCTGGGACACGAAGGTGGACAGCCCGTCGGCCACGCCACCGAGCGCACCGACGGCGCTGTGCACCACATCGGCGGCGTTACCCGGTGCTGTCACCGCGAAGAACAGGGCGAACAGCCCGACGCCATACGGCCAGAAGATTTTTTTCATCGAGGACCTCACAGAAAACCCAGTCGACACGGCCAGACGGACACCAACGTCGGTGCGTTACCGACAGCATGTGTGTACTCACCTTGAGTAGTCACCGCAAGATGAATCGCCGGAGCGATGAGTGAACTGCGCGGTGGCGGGGCCGGGGGACAGCGGATGGACAGGGATCTGACCATAGGTGGGCAGTAGGCAACGGATGGGTGAACGGATCTAATAGTGCATGCCACCCCGGGTCGGTTGACTTCGATTCCCGGCGCGGGGTGGCTGTCCGGGGCAATGGCCGGGGCCCGGCCGGGGAAGCTCCCGCCGGAGCCGCTCAGGACCGTCAGGACGGCGCGATGCTCTGCGCGAAGCGAAACAGGTTGTCCGGGTCGTAGGCGCGCTTGACTTGGCGCAACCGCGGAAGGTTCGCCCCGTAGTACGCATCGGCCCAGGTGGTGAGGTCCGGGTCGATGTAGTTCTGGTACGCCGACGACGACATGAACGGCGCCGTCGCCGCCACCGTGGATCGCAACCAGCTCTGGTTAGCCTCCTTGTCCGCAGGGGATGCGTCGACGGAGTAGCCGGCGACGAACTGGGCGCTGGCGAGCGTGTTGCGGTGCACGAACGCCGTGTCACCCGGGCCGACCCGGTTGATCGCGCCGCCCCAGGAATCCAGGATCACGCCACCCGGACCGGCCCCGGGTGTGCGCTGGCGTCGCTCGAGCGCGGCGAGCATCGTCTCGATCCCGCCGGCAGGCATCGGTTCGGTGAGGAATGCCGAGGCAGCCCGTTGGGCCACCCGTGGCAGGGTGCCTCCGGGCGTCCGGTCGCGCAGGTGGCACGCGTCGACGCTTTTGCCCGCGCAGCCCGCCTCAAGCAACATCGTCTCGAGATGGCCACGCTGGGCGACGAAGGTGCTCGAGGGCCTCCGGCCGACGGCGGCGACGAGGTCGGCGAGTCGATCCCGCAGCCACGTGATCCGCGTGTCGTCGGCGCCGCCCGCGAGCACGCCGCTCACCCGCAGGGCTGGGCTGCCGGTGGCCCCGGTCGTCGGCATCGAGGTCACGACGCAGGTCGACCACAGGTCCTCCGGCGCGCCGCCGCTGTCGGCGATCCAGCCCTGCCACGCGGTGAGCACGTCCGCCGCCACGTCCCAGGGCCAGCGGTAGGTGAACAGCGCCAACGGTGTCGCCCGATGGGTGGCGAAGGTGAACGACGTCACGATGCCGACGTTGCCCCCGCCCGCACCGCGTAGCGACCAGAAGAGGTCCGGCTCGGTGTCGGCGTCGGTGCGCACGGTCTCCCCGGAGGCCAGCACGACCTCGGCGGAGACCATCCGATCGCAGGTCAGACCGTAGCGCCGGCTCAACACTCCGATGCCGCCGCCGAGGGCGAGCCCGGCGATGCCGACGGTCGGGCATGATCCGGCTGGCAGCGCCAGCCCGTTCTCGGCGAGTGCGGAGTAGACGTCGATCAGCAGCGCTCCGGCCCCGATCAGCGCGGTGCCGTCGGGCCCCGGCCGGACCGACGCCATCGCAGTCACGTCCACGACCAGCCCGGTCGTCGTTGAGTAACCCCCGTAGCTGTGGCCACCGGCCCGCGCGACGAGATGTATCCCGGTGGAGCGGGCGAAGTCGATGCAGGCCGTGACGTCCCCCGCGGACATGGCACGGACCACCGCCTGCGGACGTACCGCGTCGAAAGCCGGGTCGAACAGCATGCTGGCGACGGCGTAGTCCGGATCGGTCGGTCGCAGCAGCGGACCGGTCAGTCGTTCGTCGAGCGTGCGCCAGTCGATCTCCGTCGGTATTGGGTGGGGGGCGTCCTCCTGCTGACAGGCGCTCATCAGGCCGCCACCGAGCCCGAGCGCGGCGAGCCCGAGCCCGCCGGCTCCGGCTGCGGCGGTCCGTAACACCGATCGTCGGTCAGGCTCGTAATCCACGGTCAGTCCTCACGGCTGCTACGAGTCCGGGGAGTGGACGATGGTCGTCACGAGTCGTCCGACCATCCGTGCCATCGGCGACAGCCTAGGTCACCGGCGACACCCTAGGTCACCGGCGACACCCTAGGTCACCGGCGACACCCTAGGTCACCGGCGACACCCTAGCCCGGTTGGGCGACGGTCGTGATGGTGCCGTTCGGATCGATGCGGCGCACCCGATCGTTGCCGTTGTCCGCGATGTAGAGCGCGCCGCTGCCGTCGACCGCGACCGAGCTCGGGTTCTTGAACTGGGCCGCGGTCGCCGGGCCGCCGTCGCCGCCGGAGCCTTCGCCGCCGGTGCCGGCGATCGTGGTGATCACGCCGTTCGGGTCGACCCGGCGGATCCGGTGGTTGCGGTAGTCAGCGAGGTAGAGCGTCCGGCCGTCCGGGCCGACGGTCAGCGACGGCACGTTCAGCCTGGCCCGGGTGGCCGGGCCGCCGTCACCCGAGAAGCCCCCCTCACCGGTCCCGGCGACGGTGGTGATGATCCCGTCCGGGGTCACCTTCTGAATGGTGTCGCTGGCGAGGTCGGCGAAGTAGAGGGTGCCGTCGTCGGTCATCTGGAGATCGTTCGGGCCGTTGATCTTCGCTGCGGTGGCCGGGCCGCCGTCGCCGGTGTAACCCGCGACTCCGGTGCCCACGTACGTGGTAATGATCCCCTGTGGGCTGATCTTGCGGATCCGGTGGTTTTCGTAGTCGGAGAGGTAGACGCTGCCGTCCGGCCCGGTGGTCACCTTTTCCGCACTGTTGATCTTCGCCGCGGTGGCCGGGCCGCCGTCGCCGCCGTAACCGGCGTCACCGGTGCCGGCGATCGTGGTGATGATCCCGGCTGGGCTAATCTTGCGGATCCGATTGTTCTTCGCGTCCCCGATGTAGATGTTGCCGGCCTTGTCACGGGCGGTCGATCCGGGCCCGTCAAGCTGCGCCGCGGTGGCCGGGCCGCCGTCGCCGCTGATCCCGCCGGCTCCGGTGCCCGCGAGGTCGCTGATCGCCCCGGCGGGGGTGATCTTCTGGATGCGGTCCGTCGCGAGGCTGGAGACGAGTAGCGAGCCGTCGGGATCGACATCGACGCTGTAGGGGCTCAGGCCCTGCACCGACAGCGCCGTTCCCCGGTAGGCGGTTGCGAGGCGTGCCGTGCCGCCGCCGCGGTCACCGCCGCGGCTGCCGCCGCCCGAGTTCGTCACCGCTGCCACGATGCCGACGGTGATGGCGACGATGACGACGAACGCGACCGCTCCGATGATGAGCGGCGTCCGGTTACGGGCGTTCGGACTCGACTGGTGCCCGGCCTGGCGGGTGGCGGCCGGCGGTACCCCCGCCATCCCGTGCACCGGTCCCCCCGGACCGGGCCGGTACGTCTGGCCGCCGGGACCGCCGGGGGCACCCGGTCCGCCTGGGGCATCCGGTCCGCCATAACCGGGGCCGAGCGACCGCGGCGGTGGGGTCGACCGCGGCGGTGGGGTCGACCGCGGCGGTGGAGTGTTGCCCGGCGGGAATCCACCCCAGCCCGGCCCACCCGGTGGTGGATATCCCCCCATCGGATGGCCGGCCGGACTACCGGGTGCTCCGGGGCTACCGGGGAAGCCCGG